>DAHUYF010000119.1 GCA_027315365.1 Rhodospirillales bacterium
CACCACCGTGGCGCTCGACTTCGCGCTGGCCCGGCTCGCCCAGGTGGTCGACCAGCTCGTGGTCCATCCCGAGGCGATGCGCGCCAATCTCGACAAGCTCGGCGGCCTCGTCCATTCGCAGCGCGTGCTGCTGGCGCTGACCCAGGCCGGCATGAGCCGCGAGGACGCCTATCGCGCGGTGCAGCGCAACGCCATGCCGGTGTGGGACGGCAAGGGCCGCTTCCTCGACCTGCTCAAGGCCGATGCCGAGGTGATGCGGCACCTGACGCAGCCGCAGCTCGAGGCGCTGTTCGACGACGCCTATCACACCAAGCACGTCGAGACGATCTTCCGCCGCGTCTTCGGCGAGGGCTGAGCCGCCGCGCGGGATCAGCCCGGCGCGCCGAGCTGCTTCTTCGCGGCGGCGGTGCAGCGCTCGAACTCGGCGCGGATGCGCGCCGCGTCATGGGCTACGCCGCGCGCGGCGAAATCGGCCGCCACCTTGCCGACGATGTCGTCGCTGCCGGGGCGCTGGAGATCGGATTGCAGCACCTCGCGGGCGTAGTGCAGCGCGGCGTCGCCGGAAAGCCCGAGGCATTCTGCCGCCCACAGGCCCAGCAGCTTGTTGCGCCGCGCCTTCACCTTGAAGGCCAGTTCCTCCTCCTGCTGGAACTTGCGCTCGAAGCTCTTGCCGCGCTCCTCGAACTCGGTCATCGGCCGCTCCTCTTGGCGTCGGACGTGCCGGACCCCATTATGCCGCACGGAGAATAGCGCATGTGCACGTTGGTTGTCCTGCGGCGGCCGGAGCATGACTGGCCGCTTCTGCTCGCCGCCAATCGCGACGAGATGATCGGCCGTCCGTGGCGTCCGCCGGGACGGCATTGGCCGGACCGGCCCGAGATCGTCGCGGGATTCGACGAGCTCGCCCAGGGCTCCTGGCTCGGCCTCAACGATCACGGCGTCGTCGCCGGCATCCTCAATCGCTTCGGCACGCTCGGCCCGGCGCCGGGGCAGCGCTCGCGCGGCGAACTGGTGCTGGAGGCGCTCGACCACGCCGATGCCGGCGAGGCGGCGCGCGCGCTGGCGCAGATCGATCCCCGCGCCTACCGCCCCTTCAACCTGATCGTCGCCGACAATCGCGACGCCTATTGGCTGCGGCACGCCGATGGCGACGGCCCGCCGAAGGTGACGGCGCGGCGCCTCGGCGCCGGCCTCGCCATGATCGCCGCCAGCGATCTCGACGAGCGCGAGACGCCGCGGCTCCGGCGCTACCGTCCGCGTTTTGCCGCCGCCCCGGCGCCCGATCCCGGCGGCGGCGACTGGGCGGCCTGGGAAGCGCTGCTCGCCGATGACGAGAGCAATCCGCAGGACGGCCCGGCGGGCGCGATGCGCTTTGCCACCGAGCGCGGCTTCGCCACCGTGTCGAGCGCTTTGATCGCGCTGCCTTCGGCGGCGCGGTCGGCCGTCCCGCCGGTGTTCCGCTTCCGCGCCTGGCAGCCCGCGCCCACGCCCTGGCATGACGTGCTCGCCGACTGAGCGCCGGCGCCGGCGTTGTCTCTACCGGGAGGGCTTGCTATAGAGCCCTTTCCCGCGGCTCCTTGCCATCGCAGGTACCGACCATGTCCCGACGCAAGCAGGTCTATGAAGGCAAGGCGAAGGTCCTCTTCGAGGGCCCCGAGCCCGGCACCCTGGTGCAGTATTTCAAGGACGACGCCACCGCCTTCAACAACCAGAAGAAGGGCACGATCACCGGCAAGGGCGTGCTCAACAACCGCATCAGCGAATTCCTGATGATGCGGATCGCCGATATCGGCATCCCGACGCATTTCGTGCGCCGCCTCAACATGCGCGAGCAGCTGGTGCGTCAGGTCGAGATCATCCCGATCGAGGTGGTGGTGCGCAACGTGGTGGCGGGCTCGCTCGCCAAGCGCTTCGGCATCGCCGAGGGCACGGCGCTGCCGCGCTCGATCGTCGAGTACTATTTCAAGAAGGACGAGCTCGGCGATCCCATGGTGTCGGAGGAGCACATCACCGCCTTCGGCTGGGCGACGACGCAGGACCTCGACGACATCATGCAGATGTCGCTCCGGATCAACGACTTCCTCTCGGGCCTGTTCCTCGGCATCGGCATCAAGCTGGTCGACTTCAAGCTCGAATTCGGCCGGCTCTACCAGAACGACGAGATGCGCATCGTGCTGGCGGACGAGATCAGCCCGGACAACTGCCGGCTCTGGGACACCAAGACCCAGGAGAAGATGGACAAGGACCGCTTCCGCCAGGATCTCGGCCGGGTCGAGGAAGCCTATCAGGAAGTGGCGCGCCGGCTCGGCATCCTGCCCGAAGGCGGCCCCACCGACATCAAGGGTCCGCAGACGGTGCAGTGATGAAGGCGCGCGTCCATGTCATGCTGAAGGCGGGGGTGCTCGATCCGCAGGGCAAGGCGATCGCGCATGCGCTGGGCTCGCTGGGCTTCGCCGGGGTGGGCGAAGTGCGCCAGGGCAAGGTGATCGACCTCGAGCTTGCCGAGAGCGATCCGGCGCGGGCGCGCGAGACCGTCGAGGCGATGTGCCGCAAGCTCCTCGCCAACACCGTGATCGAGAGCTACCAGATCGAGCTCAGGACCTGAGCTTGCGCGGCGGCGCGCGCCGCCGTCGCAGCCTTTCCTTCAGCGTCCGATTCTCCTCGAGCGCCGCGTCGCGCTCGCGCTCGGCACGTTGGAGGCGGGCCTGCGCACGGGTGAGCTCGCGGCGCAGCAGCACGAGATATTTGTCGTCGGCGGTCATGGCGCGGCGGCGATTATCGCCGCTTCGCGCCGCGCCCGACAGCGAAAATGCGCCGCCCGGGAACGCCGCCGGAACGCGGCCGTTTCCAGGCGTGTGGAAACCCGCTCGGAGGAGGTCATGGCGCCGTCGCCGAAGCAGAAGCGCAAGGTCAAGCGCGTGATGCACGAATTCAAGGAGGGCGAGCTCAAGGCCGGACACGGCAAGCGCGGCACGGTGAAGAGCCGCCGCCAGGCGGTCGCCATCGCCATGTCCGAATCGGGCCAGTCGCGCCGGCGCGGCAAGCGCACGGCGACGAAGACGACGGCCAAGCGCGCGCCGCGATCGAAACGCCGCGGCGCTTGATCGGCGCCGGGGGGCGAGCTAGATCAGGCCTGTCCCGCCCCCCGCGCCGCAAGCGAGGCCCGCGCCGATGCAAGCCGCCATCATCGTTTTTCCCGGCTCCAACCGCGAGCAGGACGTGCATGACGCGCTCGCGCGCGCCTCGGGCAAGTCGCCGCTGCGGGTGTGGCATCGCGACAGCGAGCTGCCCGACGCCGATCTGCTGGTCATCCCCGGCGGGTTCTCCTATGGCGACTATCTGCGCTGCGGCGCCATGGCGGCGCATTCGCCGATCATGCGCGAGGTCAAGGCGCGCGCCGCACGCGGCACGCCGGTGCTCGGCATCTGCAACGGCTTCCAGATCCTGACCGAGGCCGGGCTGCTGCCGGGCGTGCTGCTCGTCAACAAGACGCTGAAATTCCACTGCAAGGAAGTCGATCTCCGCGTCGAGAGCAGCCAGAGCATCTTCACCTGCCGCTACGAGGCGGGACAGGTGATCCGCGTGCCGGTGGCGCATCACGACGGCAACTACTTCGCCGACGAGGCGACGCTCGACCGGCTGGAGCAGAAGGGCCTCGTCGCCTTCCGCTATTGCACGCCGGCCGGCGAACTCACCGAGGACGGCAACGCCAACGGCTCGGCGCGCAACATCGCCGGCATCTTCAACGAGAGCAAGACGGTGCTGGGGCTGATGCCGCATCCCGAGGACGCCACCGACCCGCTGCTCGGCCGCACCGACGGCCAGGCGCTCTTCGCCGGGCTGGTGGGAGCGCTCGCTTGAGCACGGCAGAGGCCGGGCCGCCCCTCACCCCGGACATCGTCGCCCAGCACGGACTCGCGCCCGACGAATTCGAGCGCGCCTGCCGCATTCTCGGCCGCACCCCAAACCTCACCGAGCTCGGCATCTTCTCGGTGATGTGGAGCGAGCACTGCTCCTACAAATCCTCGAAGGTCTGGCTGAAGCGCCTGCCGACGACGGGACCGCGCGTCATCTGCGGCCCCGGCGAGAATGCCGGCGTCGTCGATATCGGCGACGGCGAAGCCGCGATCTTCAAGATGGAGAGCCACAACCACCCCTCCTTCATCGAGCCCTATCAGGGTGCGGCGACCGGGGTCGGCGGCATCCTGCGCGACGTCTTCACCATGGGCGCGCGGCCGATCGCCAACCTCAACGCGCTGCGCTTCGGCAGCCCCGACCACCCGAAGACGCGCCATCTCGTCGCCGGCGTCGTCGCCGGCATCGGCGGCTACGGCAATTGCGTCGGCGTGCCCACGGTCGGCGGCGAGTGCAATTTCCACCCCTCCTACAACGGCAACATCCTGGTCAATGCGATGACGGTCGGGCTGGCCGACGCCCGGCGCATCTTCTATTCCGCCGCCGCCGGGCCGGGCAATCCGGTGATCTATGTCGGCGCCAAGACCGGGCGCGACGGCATCCACGGCGCCACCATGGCCTCGACCGAGTTCGGCGAGGATGCGGAGGCCAAGCGACCGACCGTGCAGGTCGGCGATCCGTTCACCGAAAAGCTGCTGATCGAGGCCTGCCTGGAACTGATGGCGACCGACGCCATCGTCGCGATTCAGGACATGGGCGCCGCCGGCCTCACATCATCCTCGGTCGAGATGGCTGGTAAGGGCGGGGTGGGAATCGAACTCGACCTCGACACCGTGCCGCAGCGCGAGGCGGGAAT
>DAHUYF010000203.1 GCA_027315365.1 Rhodospirillales bacterium
CCATTAGGCCCGACAAGTCCCACCTTCTCCCCCTTCTGGATGCCCATCGAAGCGTCGATGAACAGGATCTGATGGCCGTTCTGCTTGCTGATGTTATCGAGACGAATCATGAGGTCCATGCTGGCTGGAAGAGACTGAAGCGACCCTGGTCGGATCGTGTCCTGGCGGCTTGCTCGTCACGACGTAGACGACGCTGTTGATGCCGCGCAACAGGAATTCGCGTGACCTTCCGCGTCAGACTCTCATCGCAAATCCGCCATCTCGTAGAGCGGCCGGATTTCGATCTCGCTCGGTCCCGCAATGGGAATGGGGCAGCGCTTCACCAATCTTGATAAGCAGGGGATCGAAGAATTCAGCCGCCACAGTCTATCATACTATCTGCCCCGCAAGCTGTCCGCGAGCGCCGAAAGCACGTTGGCAAGCTGCCGCGCGGTTTCCCGCGGCGGCAGCGGTATTTTGAGGTTTTGCGCGCCGGTCGCAGGGTCGCGCTCGATCCAGGGATGCGTCGCAGCGTTGGAATCGTTGGCGGCCGCCAGAGCGGCAATGAATTGCGCGCCGACCTGTGCCAAGGCCTGCCACGGATCGGAACCTGTTTCGCGCGGTGGCGCTTTGGCCGCATCGGCCTGCATCGCCGCCGTCCCGTCGATACTGGCGTCGAGATCCGCATTGACCTCGTCCGCGGATTCGGCGCCATCGGCCGCGACGGCATTTTTCGCCTCCTCGGCCGGCGTTACGGCTACGCTCTCGCCCATGGTTCCGGTGACGTTTTCCACGTCTTTCATGAAGCGGCTGAGACGCGACCCGCCGAGCGAAATCTCGCCGCCGCCGCCGTCGAGAATTCCTGCCGACAAGGAACGTTTGAACGCCAGCACCGAAAGCATGCCCTCCTCGATGGTGCCCTTCGCGACGAAATTGATGACCCGCACCGGGCGTTTCTGGCCCATGCGATGAATGCGCGCGATGCGCTGTTCGAGGATCGCCGGGTTCCACGGCAAGTCCATGTTCACCAGGGTCGACGCATGCTGCAGATTGAGGCCCGTGCTGCCGGCGTCGGTGGACAGGAACACGCGGCAGGCGGGGTCGTCACGAAACCGCTCGACCAGCGCCGGCCGTTTTTCCGATGGCACGCCGCCGTGGAAGCTGACATAGCCCAGCCCGCGCGCTTCGAGGCGGCGGATGAGGATGTCGTGGGTCCGCGTCCATTGCGAAAACACCACCGCCTTGGCGTCGGGCTCGGCGAACAAATCCTCGAACAGCGCCGCCAATTCGTCAGCCTTGACCCCATGATCGGTTTCCTGGTCCAGCAGATAGGTGCTGTTGCACGACATGCGCATGTTCTGCAGCGCGCAGGTCAGCCGCCGCTGATCCTTGTCCGACAGGAACCCGGTCTTGCGCCAGCGTTGGACGATTCTCGCCACCACGTCGGCATTTTCCTGGTGATGGAGCATTTGCATCTCGGTCATCGGCACCAGCAGGTTCTGGTCGGTCCGGCTGGGCAGTTGCCGCAGAACCTCGGATTTGCGCCGGCGGATCATGACCGGCGCCAGCGTCTGGCCGATCGTCTCAAGCCCGGTATAGCCGGTGACGCGCCCGGCTTCGTCCTTGACCTGATGCTCGTGCAGCAGCTTCCAGGTCGGCCCCAGCCGATGCTGATCGACAAACTGGACAATGGAGATCAGCTCCTCCAGCTTGTTCTCCAAGGGCGTCCCGGTCAGCACGATCGCGTAGGGGCTATCGACGCGTTTCAAGGCGCGCGCCGCAATGGTGTTCCAGTTTTTCACCCGCTGCGCTTCATCGACGATGACCAGTTCGGGCGCCCAGGCGGCGATCAGGTCGAGATCGGGCTTGAGCTTCTCGTAATTCGTGATTTTGCAGAAATCGTCCAGGGTGTAGTCCTTCTGCCGCTGCGCCCGGCCCCCGCTGATGACGCGCGCCGCATGTTCGCCCTGTCGCCCCGAAAAACGCGCGATCTCGCTTTGCCACTGGTATTTGAGCGAGGTCGGGCAGATCACCAATACTTTCGCGACGCCGAAATGCCGTGCCAGGATTTCCGTCGCGGCGATCGCCTGTATGGTCTTGCCCAGCCCCATGTCGTCGCCGATCAGCGCCCGGCCGGCTCGCACCGCGAACAGCGCGCCCTCGGCCTGATAGGGGTAGAGCGGCACCTTCAGGAGTGCCAGCAGCTTGGGATCGGCGCCGCCGCGCGGGAACAACTGCTCGAGTTTCGATGCCCGCCGGTCCGCATCCCGCCGTCCGGCAATGAAATCGAGAGCATCGTCGTAGGCGCGGAACTCATGACCGGACTTCGACGCCACGGCCATGAAAGGCTCGAGCTCGCCGAGGCGCTCATCGGGCAGAATCCCGTTGTGCTCGGCGTCGAACAAACGGGCGGCGGCCTCCCGCAGCGCCCGCGGGCAATCCGTTCCGGCGCGAAAATGCAGGCTGCGTTTGCCGTCATTGCGCAGATACAGCTCGGAAAATGCCGGCTGGTAGCCGCGCGCAAACGCCGTCTTCGCGCCGCGTTTTTTCTCCAGCCGGGCAAGCGTGAATTCGATGTGTTTGCAGGTGCCCAGCTCGCTGGTGGCGTAATCGGGACACGAACAGAAATTGCCGCCCGGCCCCGGCCCTCGGATCGCCACTCGATAGCTGGACTTCGAAACAGGGTTGCTGACCCGAAACTCGGAGAAAAACGGTTCGCCGGTCAGATTTTCAAGCCCGTAGGCCTGCTCGCGGCCGAACTGGCGGCGCAAGCCGCGTTGCCAGTCCACCGGCGAAAGATCGGCGGGCGCGTGGGTGCGCGAGAGCTTAGGTTCCTTGTTCGGCTTGGTCGCGGAATTAGGGTTTCGGCGCTTGGATTTCATCGAAATAGATTCCGTTCAGCAAAGGTTTCCCGCGAGACATTCATCTGCGTCCCATGTCCCCGCGCTGCCGCTACGTCCATGTATTGTACGTGAACCTGTCGTCCCGATTGCCGGTAAGGAGCCAGATCGGCATGACCGGGTCTTTCCGAGCCCGGTCGCCAGATCGAGCGCGGCGGGAAACGTGCCCTCCGAGATCGCCCTTGAAACGTCCGTCTATTAGCCGTACATAATACCCACGTTCCGGACGCAACTCAAGGTACGCGCGACATGTCGGGAAAAGCCACGGCCAAGGCGCGAGACGAACGTCTGGAAGCGCGGGTCTCCCGCGACCAGAAGGCGCTGTTCCAGCGCGCCGCCGAGCTGCAGGGGCGCACGTTGACGGATTTCGTGATCGCCAGTGTGCATGACGCGGCCGTACGCGTCATCAAGGAAACCCAGACGATCCGGCTGAGCACCGCCGACAGTCGGATCTTCGCCGAGGCGCTCCTCAATCCGCGAGAGCCGAACGCCCGGCTCAAAGCGGCTGCGCAACGATACCTCAAGCTGATCAGTGCTTGAGTGGCGTCCACTGCGCCGGCACCGCGGATCGAGCCGTTATCAGATCAGCACGATCGAGAGAGCTTCGCCAGCGGCGTTGAGCCGCTGGACAGGTATTTTCGACGCCAAGCGGGGCAGAACGCAAGGCGGCGGGTCGCCTCGTGCTTCATACTGGTGAGCGACGGCGACCGGTTTCCGCTCGGCTATTATACGCTTGCAGCGACCAGCATCGCGCTTGCCGAATTGCCCGAGGCGCTTGCGAAGCGGCTGCCGCGCTATCCGGTCGTACCGGCGACGCTGATGGGACGGCTGGCGGTCGATGCGCGCCATCAGGGGCGAGGATACGGCGAACTCATGCTCCTCGATGCCTTTAGCCGCGTGCTGCGGAACGACATCGCGTCCTACGCCTTCGTCGTCGACGCCAAGGACGCCAGGGCGGCCCGATTCTATCAGCGCTACCGCTTCAGATTTCTCGTCGAAGGGGACCGAAGATTGTTCGTCCCCATGGCCGAGATCGCCAAATTGTTTTCGTAGCATTCTGAAGATGGCGTCCAGCGCTCGTCAGAAAAATGTAGATATATTTCTGACAGACCGGAACCGAAAGATCTTGCGCCGGTGGGTGGATGGATAAGTGGGGGGTAAAGGAAGGCTCCTAGGACGGAGAAAATTGTAATCTTCCCGCTACATAAACGGCGTTTTAGTAGCGCGAAGAACGCAAATGCCGACGCCACAGCATCCCGCTGCCCGGTGGCGGATCATTCAACGGTATAACCGAGCGCACGGTATCCAGATCGCCGCTTCGCCGCCATCCGCGCAAGAATAGGCACGAGATCATCGACATAGTCGACGACGAGAACCTCTGTCTTACCAGCATGCTGCCGGTGAAGCCGGCCGACATATTGGGCCAAGGTGCCCTTCCATGAAATGGGCATCGTCAAGAACAGCGCGTCCAATCTTGGGTCATCAAAGCCCTCGCCGATGTAACGCCCTGTGGCGAGGATGAGCCGTTCCTGATCGTCCGCCACTCGCAGGG
>DAHUYF010000214.1 GCA_027315365.1 Rhodospirillales bacterium
TGAACTCGAGCGGGCCGAGCGGCTGCAGATCATGCTGAATGAAGAGGAATTGAAGGCGGTCGACGATTTCCGGTTCCAGAAGCGCATGCCGAGCCGAGCCGCTGCCGTGCGCGAGCTGATGCGGCGCGGCTTGAGCGCGGAAGGCTTTTCCGTCGCGACGACCGGCGAGAAATCGACCAGTTTTGGCGTGCTGCCGACGAAAGCCGCGGGGGCTCCCAGGAGCGATGGCGCGCCTCACCACGGCAACGGGCACGCCGAGAATGGCAGCAAGGGCGAGCGCTAAGCCGCCGGCGGCGGCTCCCGCTCCTGGCGCCGGCGCGCGCTACGCCCGGAGGTGAGCCCAACGAACTCCTCTGCGGGAACTGTCGGCCCGCGTCATGGGACGGTCAGCCGCCTTCTTCAGCGTCCACGAAAGCGCGCCGGAATCGCCCTTTGCGCCGGCCGGAAAGCCGCCCGATGGGGACGCCATGCGCGCCGGCTTGAACGCGTGATCCGGCCATCGAGGCGGCCACCCATCGGACGTCGCGGGCGACCGCAACCATCCGCAGCGCCGGAAACGGCCGCGGCTTCAGGGGACGCGGCTGCGTAGTTTCCGAAGCTGCCGACGCAATTCCCTCGAACGTTACCAGGGTTATCCGGCGAGAGGAGCCGACCCATGGTGTTCGTGGAGCTGCCGCTGAGCTCTTTGGACTTGTTCGGCCATATGGCCGAGATGCGCATCTGGCTCGACAGCAACCGGGTCGACACCGCGGGATTTTCCTACCGGCAGCATATCGATCGGGCGCGCGCATGGGTCGCCTTCAAGGTGAGGGTCGAGGCCGAAGCGTTCGCCGGCCACTTTGCCGGGCGGGTCATCTGGGACACCGCATCGCCGGGCGTCCAATTCGCCCCGCCCTCGCCCGAGGCGTTGCCATCGATCGCGGCGACGCCGGAGCAGCTTCCGCCGCGATAGCGGGGCTCCGCGGGCCAAGGAGCTTGTCCCGATGCCGCAGTCCGCATCCCGCATCTGCCGGCCGCCGACACATCGGCGGATAGACGGGGCGGTTCAATTCATTTTTCGTCTGGGTGATTCTTGTGCCAAGCCGCCGCCAGGTCGTGGGAGGCTCGTTCGAAATCGGTTTTGGCGCTATCCCAGCCTTCGGCGCCCGCGGTCTGCAACTTGCGCGATGCGGCGTCGGCCTTGGCCCAGGCGGCGTCGAGCTCGCTCTCGGCCGCGGCGCCGGCGTTCTTCCCCTTGGCCTCCGCCTTCTCGCCGACATCATGCAGCTTTCGTTTCCATTCCTGCATTTCGTCCTGCGCCTCGCGGGTGTAGGTGTCCCTGTCGGCCGTCGAACCATCGCCGGCAGCCAACCGGACAGGGGCGCCCGAGCCCGACGCGAGAACCCGCTGACCGGCGGCGACGGGCGCGGCGCCGATCAGCATGAGGGATCCGATAGCGATCGAGGCGATGCGAAGCCCCATGACAACCTCCTTCATTCACATGCGGCAAGCCGAAATCGTCGTGGCGGCACCTTGTCAGCCGCCCGCAAGGAGGAGCCGATCCGCCGCTTTCAGCCCGTCATGCCTGTCAAGGCGCGACCGCTCGCCCGTGGCGAGGATCGCCGTGGCGCGAGCCGTTTCTCTACCACCGCCTCGGCCTTTTGGTGATCAGGGAAAACCGCGATCGCGGGGTCGGGCTGTGCCATGTCGAACGCCTCGAAGATTGATCGGTTCGAGCAGGCCTGCTCGACGGGACGCGCCTCGAGATCGCGCGCCCTGCCCTCGGCCGGGAGCAACCGTCGCGGCTTTCGGCCGGATTTGCGGGAGCGATCGTTCAGACTGTAATGCGCGGCCGATCAGAGGGGGTAGAGTCGGAAACTACGCAGGCCAGTCCCCGCATCGCGCCGGCTGTGCGGCACCGGACGCGCGCCTCGGCCGGATTTGCCGGCTACGAGGCTCCTTCTTGTGGACCTGTCGACCGCTTTTCGGCGAGGAGCGTTCGGATGAGGTTCCTCAGCTCCTCGGCGCTGACCGGTTTGCTGCGCTGGACATAGCCCCGCAGGGCGATCTCTCTCAGGGTCTCGGTCGAAATGTCGCCCGTGAGAACCAGTGCAGGCAGGTCATGGCCGAGCCTGTCGCGCATGCGTGCCATGACTTGGAGGCCGGTCAGCCCTCTCGGCAAATTATAGTCGACGACGACGATGTCCGGCCGGACGCCTTTGCTCGCGACGAGCGCCATTGCCGCCTCGCCATCGGCGGCGGCGGCCGTGCGATACCCTTCCATGCGCAGGAATAGTTCGAGCGCCTCACGCAGAGCAGGATCGTCTTCGATGATCAGGATCGAGCCGCTGCGTGCGGCGACAGCCACCGGTTCCCGTTCAATGCGCTTCGGGGCGAGGCCTCCCCCGTCCGGGGCAAGCGCCACCTCGATGGCAAAGACCGAGCCGCTGCCGGGGCGCGAGCGAACATCGACGGTATGACCCAGCAACTGCCCCAGGCGCTGCACGATGGCAAGGCCGAGGCCCAGGCCGCGGCTCAGCTCGCGGGCAGGGTTGCCGATCTGATGGAATTCCTCGAAGATCAAGCGCAATTGGCCTGCGGGGATGCCGAGGCCGGTGTCCCAGACCTCGATGCTCAGCTTGTCTGCGCGCCGCCGACAACCGAGCAGCACCCTGCCTTTCCCGGTGTATTTCACCGCATTCGACAGCAGGTTGCGGATCATCTGCTCGAGGAGGCGAGGATCGCTGCGGACCGCCAACCGGCAGGGAAGCACGTGCCAGCCGAGCCCGTGAGCCTGGGTATGGTAGGCGAACTCGGCCTTCAGACCCTCGAGCAGGTTGTTGATCGGGAAATCGACGACCTCGGGGCGAATCACCCCGGCCTCGAGCTGGTTGATGTCGAGGAGCGTGTTCAGCATGCCCGACATGGCGGTCAGCGCCTCCTCGCTGCGGGCGACAAGCTGAAGCGCGCTCCTGTCTTCGAGCTTCTTCGCCAATAGTCCCTGCAGGAGGCTGAGCGTCTGCAGCGGTTGGCGCAAATCGTGGCTGGCGGCGGCAAGAAAACGCGACTTCCCGAGATTCGCGCTCTCCGCCTGCAACTTCGCGGCGTTCAACGCGTCCTCCGCTTGTTTGCGCGCAGTGATATTGGCAAAGGTGATGACCACCCCTTCGATGCGGTTGTCCTTCGTCCGATAAGGCAGGATCCGACAGGTGTACCAGGCGCCGTTCTCGGCCTCGATCTCGCGCGCGAGCGGCACGAGAGTGGCGAGCACGGTTCGGGCATCGGCCAGGAGATTCCCGTCGGCGAAATGGTGCGCCATGTCGGAGAGCGGTCGGCCGATGTCCGTGGCGATCACGCTGAACAGCGCCTTCGCAGCAGGAGTAAAGAAGCGGATGTTGAGCTTCTCGTCGAGGAACAGCGTCGCGATGTCCGCGCTGTTCAGGATGTTCTCGAGGTCGTTGGCCACGGCCTGATGCTGGTCGAGGGTCTCCTGAAGCTGGCTATTGAGCGCCGTGAGCTCCTCGTTGAGCGATTGCAGCTCCTCCTTCGAAGTCTCGAGCTCCTCGTTGGTGGCCTGAAATTCCTCGTTCACCGACATGGCTTCTTCGTTGATCGCGCGCGTCTCTTCTTCGGCGAGCTCGCGGTCATGGATGGCGCCCTCGAGCTCCTTGCGCGCAGCGTCCAGCTCTTGCTCGAGCCGGGCGGTCTGCGAGGCGTCGGTCGACGGTTCGGCCGTCGCCTCGGGCTTTTGCGCCTGGTTCGGCACGTCGACGAAGCTGAACAGGACGAGTTCCTCGCCGTCGCTCTTCACCGGCTGCGCGCTGACGTTCACGACGGCAGAGCCGCCATTGCGCTTCACCCGGCCCGCGATAGCGACCACCCGTTCCCGCCCTTGGCTCGCCTTCTCGAAAGCGGTCCTGATCGCCGGACGCAGCCCCTCTCGCGCCGCCGCCAGCAGATCCAGACTCGCCTCGCCCGTCGGCACCTTCAGATAGCGGTCGATCGGGCCAAAATAATAGAGTCCCTGACGCTTCCGGTTGACCAGCACCGAGGCCGGCGCATAGCTTTCGACCAGCAGTCGCTGCGCGAGATCGCTTACGCTGACGCGGGGCGCCGTCGCCGGCCGCGCCGGCGAGAGCCATAGCGACCGGACGGCCTCGCCGTAGCCGAGGGGAAGGTCCACTTCGCCCGGCAACCCGCGGCCGATATGCCGGTAGAGCCGCAGCTTTTTCGAGATCGGTTTGAAGTGGTCGCTGGCGGCGCCCACCGTTTCCGAGGCGCCCAGGAACAAGATGCCGCCTTCGCGCAGCACGAAATGAAAGAGCGACAGCACCTTCTGCTGAACTTCGAGCCGCAAATAAATGAGAAGGTTGCGGCAGCTGACGAGATCGAGGCGCGAGAAAGGCGCGTCGGCCACCAGATCATGGACGGAGAAGACGATCGCCGCGCGCAGCTCGCGCGAGACGCGATATCCCTGATCTTCCTTGGTGAAGAAGCGGGCCAGACGCGCCGACGACACATCGGCCTCGATCGACCGGAGATAATGTCCTTCGCGGGCCGAGGCGACGGCGTCCGCATCAACATCCGTGGCGAAGATCTGCAGCTTCACGTTTCGCTGCGACGCGGCGATTTCCTCGAGGAAGAGCATGGCGATGGAATAGGCTTCCTCGCCGGTGCTGCATCCCGCCACCCAGACCCGGATCGAGCGGCCCGGTGGCTGCGCGCGCACCAGTTCGGGAACGATCTTTTCCGCCAGCAGCCCGAAGGCCTCCGCATCGCGAAAAAAGCGCGTGACATTGATGAAGAGATCGTCGGCGAGGCGCTGGAGTTCGACCGGGTCCTTGATCAGCCGTTCGAGATAGCGGCCGCTGTTCTCGATGCCGGCCATGGCCATGCGCCGCTCGATCCGCCGTCCCAGCGTGCCCTCCTTGTAAAGCGCGAAATCATGCGAGGTCTTTTTGCGCAGCAGATCGATGATCTGCGCCGCCCCTCCTTCCGCGACGGCCGCCGCCTCGCTCTTGCCTGCCTTGACGTACCGATGACCGCCATACTTGGCGAGCGCTTCCGGGACCTTCGCCAGCGGCAGCACGAGATCGACGGCGCCGGTCGCGATGGCACCGCGCGGCATCCCATCGTACTCGGCCTCTTCCGGGTCCTGGGCGATCACCAGGCCGCCCGCCTCCTTGATCGCTCTTGCGCCGATGCTACCGTCGGTCCCGGTTCCAGACAGGATGATGCAGACGGCCCGCTCGCCAAATCCCCTGGCGAGCGATTGCAACAGGACATCGAACGGCAGCCGAACGGCCTGGCCCGGCCGGGGGCGGGTAAGGCGGAGCACGCCGTTCCGGGCCGCAAGGAAGCGTCCGGGCGGAATCATGTAGACGTGATCGGGTTCGAGCGGCATGCCTTCGCGCGCCGCGAGCACCGGTATCGCGGTGTGGCGGGACAACAGCTCGACCATCATGCTGGCATGGTTGGGGTCGAGATGCTGGACCAGGACGAAAGCCATGCCGCTGCGGACGGGAAGCGCTCCCAGGAGGGTGCGGAACGCATCGAGCCCGCCGGCGGAAGCGCCGATCGCGACCACCGGGAAGGCGGCCTCGTCCGCCGCTATGACGCGTTTCCGAGGCGCGCGGCGTCGCGGCACCTGCTGAGTTCGGCGACTTGGTGTATGGCGCGCCCCCATTGGTCTGGTTCCCATTGTACCCGGAGCCGGTCTGCTCCCGCAGCTTGTGTGCGCGCGACGGCAAGCATTGTCGCCGAAGGCGCGCGGCGGCGCAACGAGCCGGCACGCCGCTCGGAAGTGGTTTCCGTCAGGGTTGACGCGGCTCGACTCTATCCCCGAGCCTGAAGGTGCTGCGCCAGGAAGGGCATTGCGTTGCGCCAAGCGCACCCCCTCAAGGGACGGCAGATGCCCTGAGTAGATTCCGAGCCTGCCATCGCCGTCGTGTCGGCCATACGCTGTCGACACGACAATGGGGGATTCGATCATCCGATGAGACGCGCTGCGGCAAGGTTCCAGCACATTCTGGTCGTCGACCGGCAGGCTGAGGTGGCCGAGATGCTGCGCGGCGTTCTCGAACACTACGGTTACCGCGTCTTCGTCGCGGCGGGCGACGGCGAGGCACGGTCGATGCTGCTGAAAGAAAATATAGATCTGCTGGTTGCCGATGTCGCGCTGGGAAGCGATGCCGGGATTGCCCTGGCCGACCGCGCGGAAGGGCTCGGCATTCCGTGCCTGCTGATCTCCGGCGATGTCGCGCGCATGAAAGCGCTCGCTGCAGCGCCGCGCCCTTTCATCGCCAAGCCCTTCCGCCTGGC
>DAHUYF010000030.1 GCA_027315365.1 Rhodospirillales bacterium
GATCGTTTTGAGCTTGGCGGGCTCCTTCCACAAATCGGACTGTACCAGCACGTCGATCTTGCAGGACGGCGTACGCGGCATTCAGGGCCGCTCACGCTTGCGCGCCGCCGCCCTGTCGTAAGCTTCGACGATGCGCGCCACCAGTTCGTGGCGAATGACGTCGGCGGCCGTGAATTCGACGTGGCCGATACCCTCGACGTTTTCCAGAAGCCGCACCGCATCGGCGAGCCCCGAGGTCTGGCCCGGCGGCAGGTCGACCTGGCTCGGATCGCCGGTGACCATCATGCGGCTGTTCTCGCCGAGCCGCGTCAGCAGCATCTTCATCTGCATGGCGGTGGTGTTCTGCGCTTCGTCGAGAATGATGGCCGCGTTCGCCAGGGTGCGGCCGCGCATGAAGGCCAGCGGCGCGATCTCGATCTCGCCATTGGTCAAGCGCTTCATCACCTGATCGCCGGGCAGCATGTCGTAGAGCGCATCGTAGAGCGGGCGCAGATAGGGGTCGACCTTTTCGCGGAGATCGCCGGGGAGGAAGCCCAGCCGCTCGCCCGCCTCGACCGCCGGCCGCGACAGCACGATGCGCTCGACCGCGCCGGACATCATCATGTCGACCGCGGTGGCGACCGCGAGATAGGTCTTGCCGGTGCCGGCGGGTCCCAGTCCGAACACCAGCTCTTGCTCGTGCAACGCGCGGATATATGCGGCCTGATTGGGGCTGCGCGCAGAGATGCGGCGCTTGCGGGTGCGGATCTCCTCGCCCTCGCTCCACAGCTCGCGATGGCCGGGGCGGCTCTGCGCCAGCTTTAGCGCCGCGTCGACCGCCGCGCCGTCGACCTCGAGGCCGCGCTTCAGCCGGTCGTAGAGCGCCGCCAGTGCCGTCCGCGCCATGTCGGTGCGCCGGCTCGGGCCGGAAATCGCGATGCGGTTGCCGCGCGACACCACCGAGACGCCGAGCTGGCGTTCGATGCGGTCGAGATTGCCGTCGCGCTCGCCGAACAGCTGCGCCAGCAGCGAATTGTCGTCGAACTGCATCTGCACGCGGGCCTCGGCGCCGTCGGCGCTCATGCGAGCGTCTCCGCGGCGGCCAACTCGCCGGCGAGGCTGTTGGCGAGCGCCGCGGTGAGGCGCACCGGCGCCAGCGCGCCGATGAGCCGCTCTGGCGCCGGCGCGTGCACCGCCTGGAGATAGGGGCTGCGGCCGACAAGCTGCCCCGCGTGGCGGCCGCGCTTCTCGAACAGCACATCGAGCGTGCGGCCGATGGCGGCGGCGTTGAAGGCGCGCTGCTGCTCGGCGATGAGCGCCTGCAGTTCGGCGAGCCGCTCGTTCTTGACCGCGTCGGGCACCTGGTCCGGCAGCAGCGCCGCCGGAGTGCCCGGCCGGGCGCTGTAGTTGAAGGAGAAGGCCTGGGCGAAGCCGGTCTCGCGCACTAGCGCCAGCGTCTGGGCGAAGTCGCGGTCGCTCTCGCCGGGAAAGCCGACGATGAAATCCGAGGAGAAGGCGATGTCCGGCCGCGCCCGGCGCAGCCGCTCGACGATGCGGCGGTAGTCGTCCGCAGTGTGCCGGCGGTTCATCGCGGCAAGCACGCGGTCGGCGCCCGACTGCACCGGCAGGTGCAGAAAGGGCATGAGCTGCGGCACGTCGCGATGCGCCGCCACGAGCGCATCGTCGACGTCGAGCGGATGCGACGTGGTGTAGCGGATGCGCCGGAGTCCGTCGATCTCCGCCAGCGCGCCGATCAGCCGCGCCAGCCCCCAGCCGCCGTCGGGCGTATCGCCGCGGTAGGCGTTGACGTTCTGTCCCAGCAGCGTGATCTCGCGCGTGCCTTGCGCCGCCAGCCGCCGTGCCTCGGCGAGGATCGCCGCCGCCGGGCGCGAGAGCTCGGCGCCGCGGGTATAGGGCACGACGCAGAAGGTGCAGAATTTGTCGCAGCCCTCCTGGACCGAGAGAAACGCCGAAACGCCCCGCGGCGCCGCCGCCTCGGGAAGAAAGTCGAACTTGTCCTCGGGCGGAAACTCGGTGTCGAGCACTTGGCCGCCGGCGCGCGCCACCTGCGCCACCATCTCGCCCAGGCGGTGGTAGGTCTGCGGCCCCAGGACGATGTCGACGAACGGCGCGCGCGCCAGGATCTCGGCGCCTTCGGCCTGCGCCACGCAGCCGGCGACGGCGAGGATAAGGCGTTCGCCCGCCGCCGATTTCTGCGCCTTGAGCGGGCGCAGCCGGCCGAGCTCGGAGAACACCTTCTCGGCGGCTTTCTCGCGGATATGGCAGGTGTTGAGGATGACCATGTCGGCCTCTGCCGCCGCCGCGGCCGGCGCGTAGCCCAGCGGCGCCAGCACGTCCGCCATGCGCGCGGAATCGTAGACGTTCATCTGGCAGCCATAGGTCTTGATATAGAGCTTCTTCGCCAAGCGCCTATCCTGTTCCGCTCACTGCGCCGCGGTCGCCGCCGCCGGCTGCGGCTGCGGCGTCGGCCAGAGCTGCGGTCGCCCGGCGACCGCGCTCGCCACCCCCTCGGCCACCACCCGGTAGCAATGCTCCGCCAGCGCCTTGCGCGAGCCGAACTGCGCCAACGTCACCACCGGATGGAAGCCGACCTCGACCCCGGCGCGACCCAGGCCCAGCATGGTCCAGAGATGGGGAAGGAACTCCATGTCGCCGTACCAGGCGAAGAAGGGGCGATAGAATCGACCGATCGGCATGCCATCAAGTCGGGTATAGGCGATCGACACCGGCTGCACCGGCAGCGGCCCGTGCGCGCCGGCGTAATCGGCGACGCTGAAGAGCGCGCTCTTGAACGGCAGCGCGCGGTTGCCGTCGCCGGTGGTGCCTTCCGGGAAGAGGATGAGGTTGTCGGCCTCGTCGAGCCGCGCGCGGATGGCATTGCGCTGATGGTGGGTGCTGCCGACGCGGCGGTCGACGAAGACCGTGCGCTGCAGCTTGGCGAGCCAGCCGAAGAGCGGCCAGCGCGCCACATCGGCCTTGGAGATGAAGCAGCCCTCGACCAGCGCGCCGAGGATCTCGATGTCGACGAAGGAGACATGGTTGGCGACGAAGAGGGTCGGCCGCAGGCTCGAGGGCTCGCCCGTCACCGTCACCCGGAAGCCCATCACCCGGATCACCCAGCGGTGATAGAGGCGCGGCAGACGGCGGCGCAACGGGCTGCGCATCGCCACCAGCGCCGCCTGCAGCGGCATCAGCGGCAGGGTGAGTGCGGCATAGAGGACGACCCGGACGAGCCGGAGCAGCGTGGCGCTCATGCGCTCGCGCCGCCATCCCGCGCTTGGCGTTCGTAGTGCCGATAGTATTTATCGGTGACCAGGTCGGTCTTCACCACGACGCAGACATCGATGGTATTGAACTGTCGATCGATCACCGCGCCGTCGCCGACGAAACCGCCGAGGCGCAGGTAGCCCTTGATCAGTGGCGGCAGCTCGGCGAGCGCGCGGGCGGCGTCGAGGCCAGCGGCGTCGAGGCGGCGCATCTCGACATAGCGCTCCGGCAGCGCCCGCGGCCGCAGCGCCGCCGGCGCCAGGTGATGATGGTGCAGGTAGGAGAGCGGCGCGGCCAGCGCATCGGGGTCGGTGCCGGGCAGGCTGGCGCAGCCGAACATCAGCGCGATGTCGTAATGGAAGACGTAGGCGGCGAGGCCGCGCCAGAGCAGCTGCATGGTCGGCCGGTTGCGCGCCGCCGGGTCGACGCAGGAGCGGCCGAGCTCGAGGATCTCGCCGGGAGAGGCGGCAATGGCGCCGATGTCGTATTCGGCGGCGGAGTAGAACCCGCCATGCCGCGCCGCCGCCGGCCGGCGGATGAGGCGATAGGTGCCGACCACCGCCTCGGGGCCGCTGCCGCGGGCGTGATCGATCACCAGCAGATGGTCGCAGAAGCCGTCGAAATCGTCGAAATCGCGCCGGTGGCGCGCCATCTCCGCCGATGGGATCGCACCCATCTCCTCGTAGAAGACGCGATAGCGCAGCGTCTGCGCCGCCTCGATGTCGCCCAACGTCTCGGCCAGTCGCACCTGCAGCCTCGCCGAACGGACATCGACCACGGCGATCGGCGCGGCCGGCGCGAGCGCCTGGCGTTGCGGCTCCATCACGGTGTGTCCGGGGTCATTTGCGCTCGGCCTTCGGCGACAGCGCCACCGCGAACAGCTCGAGGCGGTGCCCCACCAGCTTGTAGCCCAGGCGCTCCGCCACCAGGCGCTGCAGCTTCTCGATCTCCTCGTTGTGGAACTCGATCACCCGGCCGGTCTGCACGTCGATGAGATGATCGTGATGGTCCGCAGTCGCTTCCTCGTAGCGCGCCCGTCCGTCGCCGAAATCGTGCCGCGCCAGGATGTTGGCTTCCTCGAACAGGCGCACGGTGCGGTAGACGGTGGCGATGCTGATCTTGGCGTCGATCTCGGTCGCCCGCCGATGCACGGCCTCGACATCGGGATGATCGGCGGAGTCGGAGAGCACCCGGGCGATGACGCGGCGCTGCTCCGTCATCTTCAGCCCTTTATCGATGCAAAGTTGTTCAAGCCGGGAGGTCATCCCTACCTGTCACTGGCGCCATTGCGCGACCGAAACAGTATACCCTAAAGGCGAGGGCCAGCCTATACCGCCGGACCAGCACTTATAAAGTGAAATTAAGCCGCACTTATTCTTCGGCCGCGTGTGCCAAGCCCGATCTCCTTGGCGAGCTTGCTGCGCTGGCGGGCATAATTGGGTGCCACCATGGGATAGTCGGGCTGCAGGTTCCAGCGCTCGCGATACTCGTCGGGGGTCATGTTGTAGGCGGTCTTGAGGTGGCGTTTCAGCATTTTCAGCTTCTTGCCGTCCTCCAGACAGATAATGTAGTCGGGATGGACGGAGCGCTTGACGCTTACCGCCGGCTGCGGCCGCTCGGCCGTCGCCACCGGCGCCTTGCCGATTCCGGCGAGCGATTGATAAACCTGATTAATCAACTGCGGCAAGTCGCTGACTGCCACGGTATTGTTTGATACATGGGCCGCGACGATTTCGGTCGTCAGCGTGAGAAGGTCGCTTGAGTTGGCGGCGTCAGTCATTTCGCGCAATTCCTATGGGCATCCGAGTCATCGATATATGGACTTTGCTGGCGCGAAGCAATGCGCTTCTGGCTCGACAGCATTATTTTTTTCACGGGAAGGAAGGATCGCCGGCCAAATGATAAATCCCGGGTGCAGGACTGCCTTCCGACTTGCCCCTTAGGGGTGAAAGCAAGTCGACCGCCAGTGAAATCGGCGAAACGCCAAGTTGCCGCACGCCCTCAGGGAAGCAGCGCGCGGCGGAAAAGCAGCGCGTCGATTGTCGCGGCGCCGCGGCGATAGTAGGCGCGGCGCCGGCCGGTTCGGGCGAAGCCGCAGCTCTCGTAGAGCTGGCGCGCCGCCGGGTTGTCGGCCGCCACCTCGAGGCCAATGCCGCGGGCGCCCGCCTCCCGCGCCCGCTCGACGAGATCGGCGAGGAGCCGGCGGGCGATGCCCCGGCGCCGGCTGTCCGGCGCCACCGCCAGGGTCAGGATCTCGGCATCCCCGGCAAGGATGAGATCGAGGATGAAGCCCTGCACCCGATGCCCTGGCGCGTCTTCGATCAGATGCCCGCTCGCTCCCGCCATGCCCAGCAGCTCGGCGAGTGCCCGCACCTCCCAATGCTCCTCGGGGAAGCTCTGCGCGTGAAGCTGCGCCAGCGCCGCCAAGTCGCCGGCCTCGACCGGCCGCAGCCGCCAACTCATCGGCCGGCCGCGGGACGGCGCGGCATGGTCGTGTCGGGAGCGCGCAGATAGAGCGGCCGCGGCGGCGGCGGCCGCAGCCCCGGCCGCCAGGTCGCGGCCGCGAGCCGCGCCACATCGGCGGCGTCGGCCAAGCCGGCCCCGCCGGCGAGATCCGGCGCGCGTCCTGCGACGAGCCGCGCCAGCGTCGGCGCCGCGTCGCCGGCCAGTAGCAGCGGCCCCGGCGGCAGCCAGGCCGGAACCTCCTCCGGCGCCACCAGCGCGCCGTCGCCGAGCGCGCCGCCGCCGCCGAAGGCCTGAAGGTAGAATTCGCGCCGCTTGCTGTCGAGCGCCACCACGAGCGTGCGCCCGGCGGCGGCCTCCGGCGGGGTTTGCGCCGCGACCGCGGCGAAGCTGGTGACGCCGAGCAGCGGTCGGTCGGCGGCCAGCGCCAGGCCGCGCGCCGCCGCCAGGCCGATGCGCAGCCCGGTGAAGGCGCCGGGACCGACGGTCACGGCGAGCAGGTCGAGCGCCTCGATCGGCGTTTGCGCCTCGTCGAGCACGGCGGCGATCATCGGCATCAGCGCCTCTGCCTGGCCTCGCGCCATGGCCGCGAAGCGGTGCGCCTGCACCGTGCCGGCGCGCAGCACCGCCGCCGAGCAGGCGGATCCGGCGGTGTCGAAAGCGAGCACGCTCACCACGCTCGCCGCCCGCGCCGCCGCGTGCTAGGAGAGGGGCCCGTTCCTGCGCGGTCCTGCTGCCCATGGCGCTCGTCGAGATCACGCCCGAAAGCCACGATGTCGTCCTCACGCTCGCCTATGCGACGGCCGAGAATCTGACGGGAAAGCCGCTCTATCGCCAGGCCCGGTGCTATCTCCATCCCGAGGCCGAGGCGCGGCTTGCCCGCGCCGTCGCCCTGGCGCGGCCGCTCGGCCTCAGGCTCAAGCTGTTCGACGCCTTCCGCCCGTCGGAGGCGCAGTGGCTGCTGTGGAACGCCTGCCCCGATCCGGCCTTCCTGGCCGATCCCCGGCGCGGCTCGCCGCACTCGCGCGGCGCCGCCATCGACCTCACCCTGATCGACGGCGCCGGCGCCGAGCTGGAGATGGGCACCCCGTTCGACGCCTTCACCCCGCTGTCGCACCATGCCAGCACCGGGATCCCGCCGGCGGCGCAGCGCAATCGCTTCCTGCTGCTCGGCCTCATGACCGCGGCGGGATGGGATTTCTATGGCAATGAGTGGTGGCATTATCAGCTCTTCGATGCCCGGCAGTATCCCGTGTTGAGCGACGCGGAGGCGCCGGCGCCGATGATGTAGCGGCCGGGCCGGCGCAATTCTATCGTGGTGGCGACCGGCAAAGGAGGGCGAACCTTGTACCTGCCCGCGAGTTTCCGCGAAGATCGCGTCGACGCGCTGCACGAGGCGATCCGCCGGATCGCGCTCGGCACCCTGGTCACGCTGGGCGAGGATGGGCTCGTCGCCAGCCATGTGCCCGTGCTTGTCTATCCCGAGCCGGCGCCCTTCGGCACGCTCGTCGGTCATGTCGCGCGCGCCAATCCGCAATGGCGCAGCCTGAAGCCGGAGGTCGACGCGCTCGCCGTCTTCACCGGGCCGCACGCCTACGTCTCGCCCGGCTGGTATGCGACCAAGCGGCAGACCGGCAAGGTGGTGCCGACCTGGAACTATGTCGCGGTGCATGCCAGCGGCAGGCTGCGCTTCTTCGACGATGCCGAGCGGCTGCGCGGCATCGTCACCCGGCTCACCGACTTCCACGAGCAAGGCCGCGCCGAGCCGTGGAAAGTGACCGACGCGCCGGCCGACTACATCGCCGGCATGCTGAAGGCGATCGTGGGCTTCGAACTCACCATCGCCCGGCTCGAGGGCAAGTGGAAGATGAGCCAGAACCGCCCGGCCGGGGACCATGCCGGCATCGTCGAGGGCCTTGCCGGCGAGGGCGCCGCGCCGGCGGTGGCGGCGATCGTCAGGGCGAAGACGTCGGGGACCGAGAGTTAGGCGAATACCCGCCGGCCTGACCTTGCTTCTCCTTGCCCCTGGGGCGGAGAGGGGCGGACAGCGCAGCGTTCAGACCGCGCGTACCTCGACCACCTCCGGCACGTAATGGCGCAGCATGTTCTCGATGCCGGCCTTGAGCGTCGCGGTCGAGCTCGGGCAGCCCGAGCACGAGCCCTGCATGTGCAGGTAGACGACCCCGTCCTCGTAGCGGTCGAAGATGATGTCGCCGCCATCCTGGGCCACTGCCGGTCGGACGCGCGTCTCCAGCAGCTCCTTGATCTGCAGTACTACCTCGTTGCCTTCCTCTTCCGCCTCGGCCACCGCCGCCCCGGCATCGGTGATCACCGGCTGGCCCGCGGTGAAGTGCTCCATGATCAGGCCGAGCACCGAGGGCTTGAGCTGGTACCAGTCGGTGCTGTCGTCCTTGCTGACGGTGATGAAATCGGTGCCGAGGAAGACCCCGGTGACCCCCGGCAGCGTGAACAGGCGCTGCGCCAGCGGCGACCGCCCGGCCGCGGCGGGATCGGTGAAATTGGCGGTGCCTTGCTCCATCACCGCCCGTCCCGGCAGGAATTTCAGCGTGGCGGGGTTGGGCGTCGGCTCGGTCTGGATGAACATGTCGTCCTCTGGCGCTGAGGCGTGCAGTTGCGCAGTACCTTGGATCAAACCCGCCCCAAGTCAACCCTTCGGCGGGTAGGGTTAAGGCGAACGCGCGCTTACGCGTTCGTCCGTGCCGCCCGCCGGCGACAACGCCTCGCGTTGCGCTACGCCAGCGCCGCGATCTGGGCATCGCTGAGGCTGCCGGGGACCACGGTGACCGGCACCCGCATCTTGCCCGACATCTTGCCGACGAGATGGGTGACCAGCGGTCCCGGGCCTTCCGCGCCGGTGCCGGCGGCGAGCACCAGGACGGAGATGTCCGGCTCCTCCTCGAGCAGCGCCAGCAGCTCGTCGCGCCGCCGTCCCTCGCGGATGTGAAGGATCGGCAGGCTGCCGCAGAGATCGGCGACCTCGCTCGACAGCTTCAGCAACAGCGCTTCCGCCGCCTCGCGCCGCTCCTCGCGCATCAGCGTCTCGATCGCGATCCATTGCTGCAGGTCCGAGGGTTCGATGACGTAGAGCAGCGCCAGCCTGCCGCCGGTGTGGCGCGCGCGCAGCGCCGCATAGCGCAATGCCACGCGCATCTCCTCGCTGTCGTCGACCACCACCAGGAAGATGCGCGGCCGGGCGGACGGATCGCTCATCGCAGGCCTCCCTTCACGCGTGACGGAACGGCAGGCTGGAGAGCCAGCCCACCAGCGCCGCACCCGCCACTGCGAGCAGGCCGTAGCTCAGCGCGCGGCGTTCGGCGAAATCGTCGACCTCGGCATCGATGCCGGCTTGCGAGATGTAGAGCGGCGAGGTCTGCCCGCCGACCACCCGCTTGTCCCGTACCAGGAAGATCTGAACGGTGTAGTTGCCGGTCGGCACTGCGGCAGGGAAGCCCAGCGCCAGATGGAACAGCTCGCCGCCGAGAAAGTTGAACCCGCCCACCGCCTCGGCATAGAGCGCCGCCTGGCGTCGCTGACGGATGAGGGCGTCGCGGAACTCGGCGATCTCCTGCGGCGAACGGTCCTTTTCCGCGGCGGCGAGGCGCAGATCGGCGATGCCGATGTCGTTCAGCAGGCGCATCGCTGGAGGCATGATCTCGTCGAGCGGCCGGGTGCTGTAGACCGCGTAGTAGCTGGGCGCGCCGGCGAACGTCACCTGCCGGGTGTTCATCCAGACGCCGGCGACGCGGCTCTTGCGCCATACCACTGCGTCGCGGCCGGGGCCGCGCACGACGACGACGACATCGCCGGGTCCGTCGGTGGCGCCGAACAGCACGACATCGGCGCCGGTGAAGCCGGTGGTGATGGCGACGAAATGGCTGGTGAGATCGGCGACCAGCGGCTCGGCGGCGCCGGCCGGCGCGCTCCACAACAGCAGCAGTAGCAGCAGCGGCAGCGCGCGCCTCATTCGCCGAGCGTCTCCAAGGTGAAAGGGTCGGCCGGCCTCACCGTCAGGTCGAAGGCGAGCTTCGCCGCCACCGCCAGCACCAGCAGCGCCAGGAGCGCCCGCAGCTGCTCGCCGCGCAGCCGCGCGCCGAAGCGCGTGCCGAGCTGGGCGCCGAGAACGCCGCCCACCAGCAGCACCAGCGCCAGCACGGCGTCGAGCGCGCCGTTCTCCACCGCCTGCAGCACGGTGACGCTGGCGGAGACGAAGATGATCTGGAACAGCGAGGTGCCCGGCACCGTAGCGGTCGGCATGCCGAGAAGGTAGATCATTGCCGGCACCATGACGAAGCCGCCGCCCAGCCCCATCGCTCCCGACAGCAGGCCAACGACGAAGCCCAGCGACAGCGGCAGCAGGGCGCTGATATAGAGCTTGGAGCGGCGGAAGCGCATCTTGAGCGGCAGGCCGTGCAGCCAGGTGTGCTGGTGCAGCTTGCGCCGGCCGGCGCCCGGCCGGCGCAGCCGCAGCATGGCGCGCGTGCTCTCCGCCAGCATCAGCGTGCCGAGCGTTCCCAGCAGCAGCGCATAGGCCAAGCTGATGGCGAGGTCGATCTGCCCCATCCGCCGCAGCATCGCGAACAGCCACACGCCGGCGGCCGAGCCGGCGAATCCGCCCGCCAGCAGCACGATCCCCATCTGAAAATCGATGTTGCCGCGCCGCCAATGGGCGAGCGCGCCGGAGACCGAGGCGCCGACCACCTGATTGGCCGAGGAGGCCACGGCGACGGTGTGCGGCACGCCGATGACGATGAGCAGCGGCGTCAGCAGGAAGCCGCCGCCGACGCCGAACACGCCCGAGAGGAATCCCACCGCTCCGCCAAGCGCCAGCAGGACGAAGACATCTTGCGACATGGCGGCGATGGGCAGGTAGATGTCCATGCAGGGCCGGCTTGATCGTTGTCAGTCGTCAGTTACCAGTTACCAGTTTGAGGGCGCTGCGGAAAGCGCCATACTGAAAACTGATCACCGACAACCGACACCTCCCCATGCCCAACCCCTTCGATTTCACCGGCAAATCGGTCTTCGTCGCCGGCGGCAGCAGCGGCATCAATCTCGGCATCGCCGAGGCCTTCGCCGCCGCCGGCGCCAGCCTCGCCATCGCCAGCCGTTCGCAGGAGCGCGTCGACCAGGCATGCGAGCGGCTGCGCCGCCACGGCGGCAAGGTGCTGGGACGCAGCGCCGACGTCCGCGATTTCGCCGCCATCTCCGCCGCGCTCAAAGCGGCCTATGACGTCTTCGGCGAGATCGACGTGCTGGTCTCCGGCGCCGCCGGCAATTTCCCGGCGCCGGCGCTCGGCATGTCGGCCAATGCCTTCAAGAGCGTGATCGACATCGATCTTCTCGGCACCTTCAACGTGCTGCGCGCCGGGCACCAATATCTGCGCAAGCCCGGCGCCGCGGTGATCAACATCTCGGCGCCGCAATCCTTCAACCCGATGCCGCTGCAGGTCCATGCCTGCGCCGCCAAGGCAGGGGTCGATCAGGTGATGCGCGTGCTCGCCATGGAATGGGGCGGCGATGGCATCCGCGTCAACTCGATCGCGCCCGGCCCGATCGAAGGCACCGAGGGCTTCAGGCGCCTCAGCGGCAGCGCCGAGGTGCGGCAGAAAATGGAAAGCCGCATTCCGCTCCGCCGCGTCGGAACGCTTGCCGATTGCGCCGATCTCGCCTTGTTCCTGGCCTCGCCGCGGGCTTCCTGGATCACCGGCGCGCTCATCCCGGTGGATGGCGGCTGGTCGCTCTACGGCGGCGGCTTGAGCTCCGCCCAGATGGCGCTCGAGGCGGGCGCGGCGCCGGGGCGGTAGGTGCGAACTTTGGCGGCGGAGGGGGCTCGCTGCCCATCGGTCCCGCGCCGGTTTCCGGCGCGACCTACGCCGTCGGCGCAGAGCGAATGGTACTCCGCTAAGGCCGCAGCAGCCCCATGATGTCGAACACCTGGCGCAGATGCGGCGCGGCGAGCGCGTTGGCGCGCTCGGCGCCGCGGCGCAGCACGGCGTCGATATAGCCGGGATCGGCGGTCAGCCGGCGCATCTCGCCGCCGATCCTGCCCAGCACCTCGGCGGCGAGATCGGCGAGCTGCTGCTTGAACTCGGAGAAGTTCCTGCCGGCGAACAGCGCCACCGTCTGCTCGCGATCGAGGCCGGCCAGCGCCGCGTAGATGCCGAGCAAATTGTCCGCCTCGGGCCGTGCCTCGGCCTCGGCGATGGTGGCGGGCAGCGGCTGCGGATCGGTCTTGGCCTTGCGGATCTTGAGCGCGATCGTGTCGGCGTCATCGGTCATATTGATGCGCGAATAGTCCGAGGTGTCGGATTTCGACATCTTCTTGGTGCCGTCGCGCAGGCTCATCACCCGCGCCGCGGTGCCGAGGATCTGCGGCTCCGGCAGCGGGAAGAACTCGGTGCCGTAGCGCCGGTTGAAGGCGCCGGCGAGGTCGCGCGCCAGCTCCAGATGCTGCTTCTGGTCCTCGCCCACCGGCACATGCGTCGCTTTGTAGAGCAGGATGTCGGCGGCCATCAGCACGGGATAGCCGTAGAGCCCGAGACCGGCCTCCTCGCGGTGCTTGCCCGCCTTCTCCTTGAACTGGGTCATGCGGTTGAGCCAGCCCAGCGGCGTCAGGCAGCCGAGCAGCCAGGCGAGCTCGGCATGGGCCGGCACCGTGCTCTGGTTGAAGATGACGCAGCGCTCGGGATCGATGCCAGCGGCGATATAGGCGGCCGTCACCTCGCGCGTCTGGGCACGCAGCTGCTCGGGATCCTGCGGCAGGGTCAGCGCGTGCAGATCGACGATGCAGAAGATGCAATGGTATTCCTGCTGCAAGGCCACCCAGTTGCGGATCGCGCCGAGATAGTTGCCGAGATGCAGATTGCCGGTGGGCTGGACGCCCGAGAAGATACGGTTCATGCGCCGGTTATCGCGGCGGCGGCGCGGCTGGTCAAGCCGCCCGGCGCCGCAGCCGCTGCCGGAGCTCGCCGAGATCGGCGATGCCGAGCAGCAGCGCCAGCACGGCGAAGGCGCCGAGGCCGCCGCCGATCAACCCCGCCAGCGCCGCCAGCTTCGCCGGCAAGCGCCCGGCCAGCGCGCCCGCCAGAACGCTTTCCAGCGCCACCAGCAACGCGCCCATGCCGAGGGCCGCCAGCAGGATGCGCGGCAGAACGCGCTTCAGCCGCGCATCGAGCGCGAAATGGTCGCGCCGGCGCAACCCCGCGATCAGTAGCAGCGCGTTGGCCCAGCCGGCAATGGACAGCGCCATGGCGATGCCGGTCTGCGCCAGCAACCGGCCCAGCAGCAGGGTCAGCATCACGTTCACGATCATGGTGAGGGCCGCGATCTTGACCGGCGTCCTGGTGTCCTGGCGCGCGAAATATCCCGGCGCCATCACCTTGACGATGACGAACGCGGGCAGGCCGGCGGCATAGGCGCCGAGCGCCGGCGCGGTGGCGGCGGTGTCGGCGGCGGTGAATTTGCCGTGCTGGAACAGCACCGCCAGAATCGGCTCGGCGGCGATGGCGAGGCCGATCGCCGCCGGTACGGTCAGCAGCAGCGCCAGCTCGAGGCCGCGATTCTGCGTCGTGTTGGCGGCGGCGGCGTCGCCCAGCCGCACCTGTCGCGATAGCGGCGGCAGGATCGCGGTACCGACCGCGATGCCGAGCACGGCGAGCGGCAGCTGGTTCAGGCGGTCGGCATAGTTAAGATAGGAGACGGCGCCGGTCGGCAGCAGCGAGGCCATCGCGGTCGAGACCACCAGGTTGATCTGCATCACGCCGGCGCCGAACACGCCGGGCAGCATGATGCGCAGCAGCTTGCGGACCTCGGGGGTGAGGCGCGGCAACGGCAGCGCCAGCGGCAGCCCCGTCTGCCAACAGGAGAACATCAGCCACAGGAACTGCGACAGCCCCGCCGCCGCCACCGCCCAGGCGAGCGCCTGGCCGGTCAGCGGCCGCGCCGCCAGCAGCACGGCGATGAGGAAGAGGTTGAGCAGCACCGGCGTGACGGCGGTGGCGGCGAAGCGCTCCAGCGAGTTGAGCACGCCGCCCTGCAGCGCGGTCAGCGAGATGAAGACGAGATAGGGAAACATGATCCGCGTCAGCTCGACCGCCAGCGTGAATTTCGCCGGCTCGGCGCGGAATCCCGGCGCGATGAGATCGAGGATGAAGGGCGCCGCCACCTCGCCCGCCAGCAGGAACAGCAGCAGCGCCAGCAGCAGCACGGCGAGCGCATCCTCGGCGAAGCGGCGTGCCGCCTCGCGTCCATCCTCGGCGATCTTGCCGGCGAAGAGCGGCACGAAGGCGGCGCTGAAGGCGCCCTCGGCGAACAGGCTGCGGAACATGTTGGGCAGCCGCAGCGCCACGAAGAAGGCGTCGGAGACCGGGCTCGCGCCGAGGTACGCCGCCACCAGCATCTCGCGCACGAAGCCCAGGATGCGGCTCACCATGGTGTAGCCGCCGACGGTCGCGACGGAGCGCAACAGGGCCATGGGGCGAAGGGTGTAAAGGAATTCGCCCGGCAACGAAAGGGGCGGGACGCGCTTGTGTTTTGCGCTGCGCGCGGCTAACCGTCGCCCGGGCGAGGGTCGAGCAGGAGAGGGCCATGGCCGAGAGGCGCGTCGGCATCGCCGGATGTGGCGGCCGCATGGGACGGATGCTGGTGGCGGAGGTGCATGGTACGCCGGGCCTGGTCCTCGCCGGCGGCAGCGAGGCGCCGGGCAGTCCGCTGCTCGGCCGCGACATCGGCGAACTCGCCGGGATCGGCGCCGTCGGGCTCGCGGCGACGCCGGATGCGGCGGCGCTGATCGGCGGCGCCGAGGTGGTGATCGACTTCACCGCGCCGGCCGCCGCGGCGGAGCATGCGCGGCTCTGCGGCCGGCACGGCACCGCGCTGGTGCTCGGCACTACCGGCCTCGATGCGGCGCAGGAACGGACGCTGGCCGAAGCCGCGTCGCGCGCGCCCGTCGTCTGGGCGCCCAATATGAGCCCGGTGGTCACGCTGCTGCTGGGGCTGGTCGCCCAGGCGGCTCGGCTTCTGGGCGAAGAATACGACATCGAGGTGCTGGAAATGCACCACCGGCACAAGGTCGACGCTCCCTCCGGCACCGCCCTGGCGCTCGGCCGCGCGGCGGCGGAAGGCCGCGGCATCGATCTCGCCGGCCACAGCCAGCGCGCGCGCGACGGCCACACCGGGCCGCGCCGGGCGGGCGATATCGGCTTTGCCACGCTGCGCGGCGGCGATGTCGTCGGCGACCACAGCGTCATCTTCGCCGGCGAGGGCGAGCGACTGGAACTCACCCATCGTGCCGGCAGCCGGCGGCTCTTCGCCCGCGGCGCGGTGCGCGCGGCGCTCTGGGTCGCCGGGCGCCAGCCCGGCCTCTACGGCATGAAGGACGTGTTGGGGCTGTCCGGCTGAGGCGAGAAGCGCCGGCGCCAGCGGCCGAGGGCGTCGGTCAGCCCGCGCGCCACGCCGCGGCGCTCCTCGGGGCCGAGGAAGCTTCCCACCACTAGCGAGCGGCCATGTGAGGACAGCACCAGGCGGTTGGTGTGCTCGTCCTGCTCCTCGAAGCGGATGCGCAGCCAGAAGGGCTGGAACTGCCAGCGGCGGCGCTCGCCCTGGATGCTGATGCGGTCGACGGTGAGGCTGTCGTCGCCGAGCCGCAGCTCTTCGCGCTGGCGCGCCTGGCGATAGTTGAGGCGGAAGGCGAGATAGACCAGCGCCACGTCGAGGCCGAAGAACGGCGTGACCGGCCAGGCGCCGCGCAGCACCAGGGCCAAGCTGACGACGAAGCTCACCCCCGCCATGCCCAGCATCAGCACGGCAAATCCCCGCGGCGGCAGGCTGCGGTGCGGCTTGAGCACGGCCGTGTAGTGGAACGCGCTGTCGGTGTCGGCGCCTTGCTCGCTCATCGCCTTACGATAGGTCAGTACCCGTGGCGGGTAAACGCCCGGCCGCGGGAAGTCGCGCCGGCGCCGCATCGGCTTTTTTCGCCGCCGCCGCGCGGCTAAGATCGCGGCCCATGACCCCGCAGGACGTCGACGAATTCTTCCGCCGCCTCGCCAAGGCGCGACCCGACCCCCGCACCGAGCTGCATTTCGTCAATCCCTATACCTTGCTGGTCGCGGTCGTGCTGTCGGCCCAGGCGACCGATGCCGGCGTCAACAAGGCGACGGCGGCGCTGTTCCCGGTGGCGGACACGCCGCAGAAGATGCTGGCGTTGGGCGAGGCGGGCGTGCGCGAGCGCATCAAGACCATCGGCCTCTTCAACACCAAGGCCAAGAACGTCATCGCCTTGAGCCGGCGGCTCATCGCCGAGCATGGCGGCGCCGTGCCGCACACGCGCGAGGCGCTGGAGGCGCTGCCCGGCGTCGGCCGCAAGACAGCGAATGTGGTGATGAACGTCGCCTTCGGCCACGCCACCATCGCCGTCGACACGCATATCTTCCGCGTCGCCAACCGCACCGGCCTGGCGCCGGGCAAGACGCCGCTGCTGGTCGAACTGGAGCTCGAGCGCGTCGTCTCGGAGAGATGGAAGCGCAACGCCCATCACTGGCTGATCCTGCATGGCCGCTACACCTGCATCGCCCGCAAGCCGCGCTGCGAGGCCTGCATCGTCGCCGATCTCTGCGCCTACCCCGCCAAGACGACGGCCGAGCCGCCCTCCCAGCCGAAGGCGCCGGCGCGGACAGCGCCGCCGCGGCGGCCCAAGCCGCGTCGCGCCGGGCGCCGCCGATAGCGCCGCCGCTCACCGCCAGTAGTGATGATCGTAGCCGCCGTGTTCGTCATAAATGACGCAGCCGCCCAGCGAGGCCAGCAGCGGCAGGGCGGCGAGCGTGACCAATAGCACGCGTTTCATGAGGTTCTCCGAGGCGCGTGATGCGCCTGCCTCGTGATAGCGGCGCCAGGCCGTGCCTGCGCCCGCGGGTTACGGCGATTTAACTTCGGGATGGCCCCGCCGCCTCGCGCGGTGTCGCGGGTTCAGAGCCGGCTCTGGAGCGTGCGCAGGACGCGTGGGTCGGCGGCGGCGCAGCGGCCGGCACCCGATTGGACGAGGCTGCGATCGCGCGTCTCGCTGCGCACGACATGCATGCCCGCGGTGTCGCTGTAGAGGAAGAGGTCGAGCACGCAGTCGGCGGTGCGGTATTGCCAAAGCTCGGCCGGCGGCTCGTCACGGCGGAAATCGGGCTCGCCGAACAGCGCCACCACCTCCTTGGCGCTGAGCCCGGCGAGGGTCGGCCCCGCCGCCGGGCGCAGCGTTGCCGGCTGGGCCGCGATCGACCGTGGCAGCGTTGCGGCCGGCGATTCGGGCGTCGCGGCGCTGCAGGCGCCGAGCAGCACCAGCGCCGCAGCGATATAAAAGAAACGGCAAGGAAGACCGCGCCGCTGCTCGATCTCCTTGCCGTTTGCCGCCGCGGCCGCACGGAGCGACCCGATCATCGCGACATTCTCCCGAGGCGCCGGAGCGCCCCGACGCGTTAGCTCGCCTTCGCCTCTTCCGCCAGCGACAGGATGGTCGGGCGCGATACCGTCAAAGGCGCATCGCCGGCATCGGTCATGGGCTGGGCCTGGATATCGCCCGAGATCTGCCCGCCGCACTCGATTTCGATCTGACCGTAGCGGACGGTGCCGATGACCCGGCCTGAAGCGCGGATCAGTAGACGCCGGCGAACGTTAAGAGTTCCTTCAAACCGCCCGCGAATCTCGGCGTCGTCGATCGAGGCCGAGCCCTTGAAGAGGCCGGTTTCCGCGATGTCGATATCGCGGCAATTGGCGAGATTGGCCTCGACGCTGCCTTCGACCACCAGGCGGTCGCAGGCGGTGATCTCGCCGGACAGCGAGATCTCGCGGCCGACGATGAGCTTGCGCGTCTCGGCATCGCGCTTCACCGGCGTCGGCACCATGGGTGTCGGCCGCGGCGTCTCGCCTTGCGCCGCCGGCTTCGAGGTCTCGACCGGTTTGAGCGGCTCGGCGTTCAGCGGCCGCGGTGCGGCCGCTACGGGCGGGCGGAAGGGCGCGGGGGTGGGGACTGCGCCCGACGGGCGCGGACCCGGCTTTGCCGGGATGCCCAGCTCGTCGCCGAGCTCCGGCTGGAGCTTGTCGTCATCGGTGTGCTTTTTGCGGCCGAACATGGCGGTAACACCTGAGAGGGTTTTCGGACGGGGCTCAGACTCGCGCCGACAGATTAATCTTTTATTAACCCTATGCGACGCCAAACGGCGAACGTTTCAGCCGGCTCGTCCCGTCGCAACCCTTCGAAGAGGTGCAGCATGAAGATTGCCGCCATCACCGGGGTTATCAGGTTGACGAGCGGCAGCGACAGCAGAAAGACAACGATCACGCCGGCCAGAATCAACCGCACGCGGTCCCGTCGCCACATCGCCCGTGCCATCCCTCGATCAACCCGACGAAGCGCGATCAGCTCAAAATATTCGCGTCCGACAAGATATCCGTTCAACAGGTAGTAGATAAAGAGGTTTATTGGCGGAATGAGATAAAGCGGCAGCGCCACCAGGTTGAGCAGCAGCGCCAGCCCCAGGAGCCGCAGCGTGGCGGCGAGCCCGCCGACGGCGCCGCGGCCGCGGATCGGCCCAAGCCCCGGATATCTGCGGTTTTCCACCGCGGCGACGATGCCGTCGAGAAAAAATCCCAGGATCAGCACGGTCATCGCCGGAAACAGCAGCCAGACGAGCAGCGGCGTCGCGACCTCCCCGGCGAGATCGACCAGCATATCGAGCCACCAAATCCCCGCGACTCGGCTGTCGGCGAGCGCCAGGTCGATGCCGGCCCAGAGCAGCACCAGCAGCAGCGCCGCCAGCGCCAGGCTGAGGCCGATGGCGCGGCGCTGCTCCGGCGCAAGCGTGTCCTCGAGCGCAAGGCGCAGGGCGGTGAGCATGCGATCGATACCGGCCTCCTTGTCGGACAAGCGCCGCGACCTGCGGCAGCCTCGCGCCAGGCGCCGGGCGAGGCAAGCAACTTCGCCCGGCAATTGCCCGGTCTTTCGCTCAAGGTCTTCCGCGCGACAAGGTCTTCCGCGCGACCTGTCGCGCGACCTTGCCGGGGCGCCAAAGCCTTCTATACTCCGCGCCGCTTTTCGCGGCACGGATGAGGGTCATGGCGGCTTCTTCTCTCGATGTGGTCGGCATCGGCAATGCCATCGTCGATGTCATCGCCCAGGCCGACGACGCTTTTCTCGCGCGTCAGGGGCTGGTCAAGGGCTCGATGCAGCTCATCGACGCGGCGCGTGCCGAGGCGCTCTATGCCGAGATGGGCGCGGCGCTGGAGATGTCCGGCGGGTCCGCCGGCAACACCCTCGCCGGGGTCGCCTCGCTGGGCGGCGCCGGGGCCTATATCGGCAAGGTCCGCGAGGACGAGCTGGGTCATGTCTTCGCTCACGACATGCGCGCCGTCGGCGTGCGCTTCGACACCCCGCCGCTGGCCTCGGGCCCGCCCACCGCGCGCTCGCTCATCCTGGTGACACCGGACGCGCAGCGCACCATGAACACGTTTCTCGGCGCCTGCGTCGAGCTCGGCCCCGAGGATATCGCGCCGGCGCTCATCGCCTCGGCGCAGGTCACCTACCTGGAGGGCTATCTCTTCGACCCGCCGCGTGCCAAGGAGGCGTTCCGCAAGGCCGCCGAGCTTGCCCATGCCGCCAGCCGCAAGGTGAGCCTGACGCTCTCCGACGCCTTCTGCGTCGAGCGCTACCGCGCCGAATTCCTGGCGCTCATCGAGGGACATGTCGACATCCTCTTCGCCAACGAGGCGGAGATCACCGCGCTCTATCGCACCGCGTCCTTCGACGCGGCGCTCGCCGCCGTGCGCGGCCATTGCGAGGTCGCCGCGCTGACCCGCAGCGCCAAGGGCTCGGTGCTGGTCAGCCGCGGCGCGACGGAGTCCGTCCCGCCGGTCCGCGTCGACCGGGTGGTGGACACCACCGGCGCCGGCGATCTCTATGCGTCGGGGGTGCTCTACGGCCTTACTCACGGCTTCGATCTCGCCGCGGCCGGCCGTCTCGGCAGCCTCGCCGCGGCCGAGGTGATCGGCCATTACGGTGCTCGGCCGGAGACCTCGCTCAAGGCGCTGGCGCAAAAGGCCGGGCTGCTCTGAGCCGCGCCGGCGCGGCACCCTCGCGACAACGGTCGACCGGCGGCGCGATCTCGGCTATACCAGCGCCGCCCTTGCCCTCGGGCATGGTCGTCCCCATCTGACCCTGTCATTCGATTTTAACCTTCCCAACGCATCCTCCCGCGCCCATGGACATACGCAACATCGCCATCATCGCGCATGTCGACCACGGCAAGACCACCCTGGTCGACCAGCTGCTGCGCCAGAGCGGCACCTTCCGAGCCAACCAGCAGGTGATGGAGCGGGCGCTCGACAGCAACGACCTCGAGCGCGAGCGCGGCATCACCATTCTCGCCAAATGCACCTCGGTGCTGTGGCAGGGTACCCGCATCAACATCGTCGACACCCCCGGCCACGCCGATTTCGGCGGCGAGGTCGAGCGCATCCTGAGCATGGTCGACGGCGTCGTCGTGCTGGTGGATGCCGCCGAAGGCCCGATGCCGCAGACCAAATTCGTCGTCGGCAAGGCGCTGCGCCAGGGCTTGCGGCCGATTGTCGTCATCAACAAGGTCGACCGGCCCGACGCCCGCGTCCAGCAGGTGCATAACGAGATTTTCGATCTCTTTGCCGCGCTCGACGCCACCGACGAGCAGCTCGACTTTCCGACGCTCTACGCCTCCGGCCGCGCCGGCTGGGCGGTGGCCGATCTCGCCGAGCCGCGCCAGGATCTGCACGCGCTCTTCGACCTCGTCATCCGTCACGTGCCGCCGCCGGCGGCCGATCCCGGCCAGCCCTTCGCCATGCTCGTCACCACGCTGGAGAGCGATCCCTATCTCGGCCGCGTATTGACCGGGCTCATCCACAGCGGCACGGCGCGGGTGAACATGCCGGTGAAGGCGCTGTCGCATGACGGCAGGGTGATCGAGGAGACGCGCCTGACCAAGCTGCTCGCCTTCCGCGGCCTGGAGCGCAAGCCGACCGACGAGGCGGAGGCCGGCGACATCGTCGCCATCGCCGGGTTTGCCGAGGCGACGGTCGCCGACACGCTCTGCGCGCCGGAGGTGACCGAGGCGCTGCCCTCGACGCCGATCGACCCGCCGACCCTCGCCATGACCTTCGCGGTCAATGACAGCCCGCTCGCCGGGCGCGAGGGCAGCAAGGTCACCTCGCGCATGATCGTCGAGCGCCTGCGCCGCGAGGCCGAGGGCAATGTCGCGATCCGGGTGCGCGAGAGCGAGGAGAAGGACGCGGTCGAAGTCGCCGGGCGCGGCGAGCTGCAGCTCGGCGTGCTGATCGAGACCATGCGCCGCGAGGGCTACGAACTCGCCATCTCGCGGCCGCGCGTGCTGCTCAAGACCGATCCCGCCACCGGCCAGCGGCAGGAGCCGATCGAAGAGGTGCAGATCGACGTCGACGAGGAGTTCGCCGGCGTCGTGGTCGAGAAGATGGCCGGGCGCAAGGGCGAGATGATCGACATGCGCCCGTCCGGCGGCGGCAAGCAGCGCCTCACCTTCTACGCCCCGACGCGCGGCCTGATCGGCTACCAGGGCGAGTTCCTGACCGACACGCGCGGCACCGGCATCATGAGCCGGCTGTTTCACGGCTACGCGCCGTGGAAGGGCTCGATCGACGGTCGCCGCAACGGCGTGCTGATCTCGACCGGCGACGGCGCCGCGGTCGCCTATGCGCTGTGGAATCTCGAGGATCGCGGCCCGATGTTCATCACGCCGGGAACCCTGGTCTATCAGGGCATGATCGTCGGCGCCCATACCCGCGACAACGATCTCGACGTCAACCCGCTGAAGGGCAAGCAGCTCACCAACATCCGCACCACCGCCAAGGACGAGGCGGTGCGGCTGACGCCGCCGATCCTGATGACGCTGGAGCAGGCGATCGCCTATATCGCCGATGACGAGCTGGTCGAGGTGACGCCGAAATCGATCCGCCTGCGCAAGCGCTTCCTCGATCCCAACGAGCGCAAGCGCCATGCGCGCGCCGCGGTGGCGGGCTGACAGCGGCCCGCATCTCGGCTATCGTCGGCGCCCTTGTCGCCACCTTGCAGCGGATCGCCACGATGCGTTTGACAGCTCTCGCCTTCGCCACCGGTCTCCTTGCGCTCGCGCTGGCCCCGGCGCGCGCCGCCGACCCGGAGAACACCATCTACTTGGACGTGCCGACCGGGCGCGTCGTCATCGAGCTCAGACCCGATCTTGCGCCGCTGACCGTCGCGCATATCAAGGATCTGACCCGGCGCGGCTTCTATGACGGCCTCGCCTTCCACCGGGTCGTCGACGGCTTCATGGCGCAGACCGGCGATCCCAAGGGCAATGGCAGCGGCGGCTCCGGCCACAACGTCAAGGCTGAGTTCAGCCAGGCGCATTTCGTGCGCGGCACCGTTGGCCTCGCCCGCGCCAACGACCCCGACAGCGGCGACAGCCAGTTCTTCATCTGCTTCGCGCCGGCGCCCAACCTCGATGGCAAATACGCCATCTTCGGTCAGGTGGTGTCGGGGATGGAACATATCGACGCGATCAAGAAGGGCGATCCCGCCCAGAACGGCGCGGTGGTCAATCCCGACCACATCGTGCGCATGCAGATCGCGGCCGACGCCGATCGCCAGAAAAAGAGCTGAGCCCGCCTTGCCGCTGCCGGGCGGGTGTGAGATAACCCGCCCGTCCCTCAGCGGAGATGTGGCATGGGCGCGGCGGATCTGGAGAACACGCTTTATCTCGACGTGCCGGCCGGCCGGGTCGTCATCGAGCTCAAGCCCGATCTCGCGCCCGGTCATGTCGCTCGCATCAAGGAGCTGGCGCGCGAGGGCTTCTATGACGGCATCGTCTTCCACCGCGTCATCGACGGCTTCATGGCGCAGACCGGCGACCCCCGCGGCGACGGCACCGGCGGCTCCGGCCGGAAGCTCAAGGCCGAGTTCAACGCCGCCAAGCATCTGCGCGGCACCTGCTCGATGGCGCGCGCGCAGAGCCCCGATAGCGCCGACAGCCAGTTCTTCATCTGCTTCGCGCCGGCGCCCTTTCTCGACGGCAAATACACCGTCTGGGGCCAGGTGGTGTCCGGGATGGAGCATATCGACGCGGTCAAGAAAGGTGATGACGGCGACAACGGCGCGGTCGACGATCCCGACAGCATCATCCGCCTGCAGGTCGCCGCCGACGCGGAAGAATAGCGCCGCCGCCGCGCGGCTGCGATGAAACCCCGGCGATGACCTCCTGGCGCCAGGCGCTCGCGGTCTATCGCAACCGCCGCATGCTGGCGGTACTGTGCATGGGCTTCTCCAGCGGGCTGCCGCTGCCGCTCACCTTCGGCACGCTCTCCTATTGGCTCTCCGAGGCCGGGGTATCGCGCACCGCGATCGGCCTCTTCGTGCTGGTGGGCTTTTCCTACAACTACAAATTCCTCTGGTCGCCGTTCATCGACCGTCTGCCGATACCGTTTCTGACGCGGCTGATGGGGCGGCGGCGCAGCTGGGCGCTGGCGATCCAGCTGCTGCTGATGGCGGCGATCGCCGCGCTGGGGCGCGGCGATCCCCAAACCGATCTCACCGCCACGGCGCTGCTGGCGGTGGTCGTCGCCTTCCTCTCGGCGAGCCAGGACATCGTCATCGACGCCTATCGTATCGAGCTGCTGCGGCCGGAAGAGCAGGGGGCCGGCGCTGCGGCGACGCAATGGGGCTATCGCATCGGCCTGCTTGCCGCCACCGCCGGCGCGTTCGACGCCGCCGCTTTCGGCGGCTGGCGCCTCGCCTATGGGATGATGGCGGCGCTGATGCTGGTGGGGATCGTCACCGTGCTGCTGACGCGCGAGCCGGCGATGCCGCGGGCGGCGCTGGCGCAGGCCCGGGGTGGCGACCGCCTCGAGCGGCTCGCCGCCTGGTCGCGCGAGGCGATCGTCATGCCGTTCGGCGATTTCACGCGTCGGCGCGGCTGGCTGCTGGTGCTCGTCTTCATCGTCACCTACAAATTCGGCGAGGCGCTGGCCGGGACGATGTCGAATCCGCTCTATCAGGAGCTGGGATTCACCAAGCTCGAGGTCGGCAACATCGGCAAGATCGTCAGCTTCGCCGCCTCGCTCTCGGGCGTGGCGCTCGGCGGCGCCATGGTCGCCCGGCTCGGCGTGTTCGGCGCGCTGCTGCTCGGCGGCGTGCTGCAGATGCTGTCGAACCTGCTCTACGTCGCGCTGCTGCTCGGCGGCCACAGCAATCTCATGCTGGCCGTCTCGATCTTCGGCGAGAACTTTACCGGCGGCATGGCGTCGGCCGCCTTCGTGGCCTATCTCTCGGGCCTATGCAGCGCGGCCTTCACCGCCACGCAATACGCGCTCTTCTCTTCGCTCGCGGCGGTGCCGACGCGGTTTCTCGCGGCGCCCGCCGGCTGGCTGGTCGATCGTCTCGACTGGATTCCGTTCTTCCTCCTCGCCACCGCCGCCTGCCTGCCCAGCCTCGTCCTGCTGCTGTGGCTGCGGCGCCGGCTCGACGCCGAACCGCCGGGCGATGCGCTGCCCGCGGCATGATCAGCCGATGCGCAGCAGCCAGGCGCGGTTGTCGTTGAGCCAGTCGCGGTGGCGGTCGACGCCGGGCACGAGCCGATCGACCAGCTTCCAGAAGCGCGGTCCGTGGTTCATCTCGACGAGATGCGCCACCTCATGCGCCACGACGTAATGCAGCACGGCTTCGGGCGCCATGACCAGCCGCCAGGAGAACGCCATGTTGCCATTCGCCGAACAGCTGCCCCAGCGCGTCGTGGTGTCGCGCACGCTGATGCGGCCCACGGCGCGGCCGATCTGCAGCGCGAGGCGCCGGGCGCGGCGGCCGAATTCCTGGCGCGCCCGCTCCTTGAGGAAATCGCGCACCCGGCGAGCGATATGCGCCTTGTCGCCGCTGACGCGGATCTCGCCCGCCTCGATCCAGACCGGCCCCTGGCCGCTGCGGCGGGGCACGTGGCGGATGCGGTGCGGCACGCCCAGCACCGGTATCCGCTGGCCATCGGCAAAGGTGATGCGTGGCGGCAGAGCCGCCAGCCGCCGTTCAACCCATTCGCGATTGGATTTAAGGAAATTCAACGCGCGCGGGAGGGATGTCCGCGGCGGCAGCACCAGCTCCACCGCATCGCCGACCGCGTCGATCTTGAGCGCCAGGCGTCGGGCGCGACGGCTCACCCGCACCCGCACCGGAACCCGGCCCGCATGCGGCGCGAGCTGGTTCGGCAGGGTCATCCGGAAGGGCGCGGTGGTGTTCACGACTTCGTAAATACCTGTCCCCCGGGCTTCCCGCAAGTGGGCAACAAGCTTAACAAAATAATCGCCGCTCAAAGTAATCTTGATTAATTTCGGGCGTCCTTTTCGGCTCTCGCCGGCGCTCAGCGCCGCGGCACCGGCAGCACGGTCTTGAGATAGAGGCCGAGCGCACGGAACTCGGCCTTGCGCGCCGATGTCCGCCGCCATGCCAGCGCGATGGTGCGGATGGGATCGTCTTCGAGCGGCCGCGCCACCAGCCCTGAGGCCGGGGTGATCTCGCTCGCCACCGCCATCTCCGGCATCAACGTGATGCCGATGCCTCCCGCCGTCATGTGCAGGAGCGTGCGCAGGCTGGTGCCCTGGAAGACCTCGTTGCGGTCGGGGCCGGCGAGCTGGCAGGCCTGCAGCGCGTGGCTGCGCAGGCAGTGCCCATCCTCCATCAGCAGCAGCTCCTCGCCGGCAAGCTCCGCCCGGTCGATCTTTTGCGCCGTCGCCAGCCGGTGCTCCTTGGGCAGCGCCACCAGGATGCGGTCGGATCCGAGTGCCATGGTCTCGAGCGCGCCGATATCGTAGGGCAGTGCGACCAGCGCCAGGTCGAGTTCGCCCCTTTCCAGTTTCGCCAGCAGCGCGGCGGTCTGCTCCTCGCGCAGATAGAGCCTGAGCTTGGGGAATTTCCGGGCAAGGCCGCGCAGCGCCGCCGGCAAGGCATAGGCGCCGATGGTCGGGATGACGCCGAGCCGCAGCGGCCCCGACAGCGGCTCGCGTCCGGCCTTCGCCGTCTCGGCCAGGTCCTCGGCGTCGCGCAGCAGGCGCCGGCCGCGCTCGACGACCTCCTGGCCGAGCGGCGTCAGCATGACATGGCGGCGCGTGCGCTCGACCAGGCTCACGCCCAGCCGATCCTCCAGCTCCTTGATGCCGGCGCTGAGGGTGGATTGGGTGACGGCGCAGGCCTCGGCGGCGTGGCCGAAATGCCGCTCCTCGGCGAGCGCCGCGAGAAACCGAAGCTGTTGCAGGCTGGGCAAGGGAATCATCGAATTTTCCGATCTTCAGGTTCGTAATTATCCATTGGATCGATAAGTCATGTAGGGGCATTTATCTCCCATCGCAACCCCCAACAACCCCGACGCAGGAGCTTCCCGACATGTTGACCGTGGGTGACGCCTTCCCCGCCTTCTCTCTGACCGCCGTCAATGGCACCGATCCGCAATCCGCCTTCACGCCGGCGACGAATGACAGCTATGCCGGCAAGTGGCTGGTCGTCTTCGCTTGGCCGAAGGATTTCACCTTCGTCTGTCCGACCGAGATCGTGGGATTCGACGAACTCGAGCGCGAGTTCCGCGACCGCGACGCGCAGCTTCTCGGCCTTTCCATCGACAGCGAGTTCGTCCATGTCGCCTGGCGGCAGAGCCGCGCCGATCTCGGCAAGGTCTCCTTCCCCTGGCTTTCCGACATCAAGCGCGAGCTGTCGGCGGCGCTGGGTATCCTCGACAAGGAAGCGGGCGTGGCGCTGCGCGCGACGTTCATCGTCGACCCCCAGGGCATCATCCGCTTCGCCTCGGCGAACGATCTCAGCGTCGGCCGCAACCCGCAGGAAGTGCTGCGCGTGCTCGACGCGCTGCAGACCGACGAGCTCTGCCCCTGCAATTGGCAGAAGGGCGAGGACACGCTGCAGGCGGCTTGATCCCCGTCTTCCCCGCACCAGGAGACATGCCATGACCATCGATGCCATCCGCGACGCGCTTCCCGACTACGCCAAGGATCTGAAGCTCAACCTGTCCTCGCTGCTCGCCGATACCGTGCTGACGGAGCAGCAGCGCTGGGGCGTCCTGCTCGCGACGGCGCTGGCGGCGCGCAACGCGCCGCTCGTCGCTGCCGTCTCGGCCGAGGCGGTGCAGCGCCTCTCGCCGGCGGCCGTCGCCGCGGCGAAGGCGGCAGCCTCGATCATGGCGATGAACAACATCTATTACCGCTTCACGCATCTCGCCTCCGATCCCGACTACACCACCATGCCGGCGCGGCTGCGCATGAACGTCATTGCCAATCCCGGCGTCGACAAGGTGGATTTCGAACTGTGGTCGCTCGCCGTCTCGGCGATCAACGGCTGCGGCAAATGCATCGACGCCCATGACCAGGTGCTGCGCAAGGCCGGCGTCTCGCGCGAGGCCGTTCAACAGGCCGTGCGCATCGCCTCGGTGATCCATGCCGTGGCGGCCACCCTCGACGGCGAGGCAAGTCTCGCCGCCTGACGTGAAAAGGAGCAACCCATGTCGAATGCTTATCGCAACGACCAGGCCGCGCGGCAGACGATCGCCGCCGCTCTGAGCCGGCTTCTGGCCGACACCTACACGCTCTATCTGAAGACGCAGGGCTTCCACTGGAACGTGGCCGGTCCGCGCTTCTACGACCTGCACAAGCTGTTCGAGGCGCAGTATGGCGAGCTCGCCGCCGCCAATGACGAGATCGCCGAGCGCATCCGCGCGCTGGGCGCCAAGGCGCCGGCAAGCTATGGCGAGTTCAAGCAGCTCGCCTCGATCGTCGAGGAGGCGGGGGCGCCGGCCGCGGTGGAGATGGTGCGCCAGCTCCTCGCCGACAATCGCGGCGCGGTGCGCAGCGCGCAGGCGGCGGTCGAAACGGCCGAGGCGCATGACGATGTCGGCACCGCCGACCTCGCCACCCAACGCATCCGCGCCCATGAGAAAGCCGCCTGGATGCTGGAAAGCCTGTTGGCGCGGGAATAGCGCAAACGGTGCCGTCCGTTCCCCGTCGCGTCGGGCGGAGAACGGCGGCTCTTTCAGCTCCGTCGCCGCCGCTCCGCCGCGAGCAGCTTCGCCTTGCGCTCGACGCCCCAGCGATAACCCCCCAGCGCGCCGTCGCCGCGCACCACGCGGTGGCAGGGGACGACCAGCGCCGTGCGGTTATCGGCACAGGCTCTCGCCACCGCGCGCGCGGCGCGCGGCTCGCCGATGCGCCGCGCGATGGCGGCGTAGCTCGCGGTCTCGCCATAGGGAATCTTCTGCAGCTCGCGCCAGACGCGCCATTGGAACGCCGTCGCCTGAAGATCGAGCGGCAAGGCCAGATCGGGCGCCGCACCGTCGAGATGGGCGAGGATTGCGCTCACCCACCGGCCCAGCGCCGCATCGTCGCGCCGGATCTCGGCGGCGGCATATTCCGCCTGGAGCGCCGCCTCGAGCGCCCGGTCGCTCGCGCCGAGACTCACCGCCGAGATGCCGCGCGCCGTGGCCGCGACCAGCAGGCGGCCCAAGGGGCAGGTGACGATGGTGAAGCCGATCGCCATGCCCTCTCCGCGCTTGCGATACGTGGCGGGGGTCATGCCGAGCTGCGCGTCGGAGCGCTCGTAGAGCCGCGACGAGGAGCCGTAGCCGGCCTCGTAGAGCGCGCCGGCGACGCCCGAGCCCTGGCGCAGCCGCGCCTTGACGCGCGCGAGGCGCCGGGCGGCGGCAAAATCACGCGGGCTGATGCCGAGCTCGCGCTTGAACAGGCGCTGCAGCTGATGCGCGCTGGCGCCGACCGCGGCGCCCAGCCGCGCGAGGCTCGGCGCGCCGCTCTCGCCGTCCTCCAGCGCCGCATCGATCAGGCGGCAGACCTGGCGCACCCGCTCCGCCGCCGGGTCGCTCGCCGGAAGCTGCTGCGGATGGCAGCGCCGGCAGGGGCGATAGCCTGCGGTCTCTGCCGCTTCGGGCAATGGAAAAAACCGCACATGCTCGCGCCGCGGCCGGCGGCTCGGGCAGGAGGGGCGGCAATAGACGCCGGTGGTGGTGACGGCGTAGACGAACGTGCCGTCGGCGTGGCGCGAGCGGGCGGCGACGGCATTCCAGTATTGCTGCTCGACCATGGACATGATCCTTCGCTGCGACGATGGGATGTCATATCGCCCTTCCGCCCGCTCCTGCTATCCGCTCCCAGCGGCGAATTGTAATTGTCTAGTGTTCCGACACGGACGTTTGCTTCTCGAGCGTCCGTGTCGGAACACTGGAAAACTCAAAGGACTGCGTTGCGGCTTCGACACTTGATCGGGGGGCAAGTGTCGAAGCCGCAACGCTAGGCGCGGTCGACCAGATGCAGGAAGGAGCCCATCACGCGGCCCTTGACGCGGCCGGCGGCGCCGAGATCGTTGCCGTCGGCATCGGCCGTGGCGAAGAGCGGCGCGCCGCCGCCCTCGTCGAGAATGGTGGCGTAATGATATTCGTGGCCGCGGAACGACGCGCCCGTCTTTCCCAGCGGTCCTGCCGACAGGAGCCGTGCCCGGCGATAGCCCAATTGCCGGCGCCGCTCGGCGAAGCTGGTCTCCAGCGGCAGCAGACCGGCCATGGCATGGCGCGCTCCCGACGCATCGACCAGACCGCTTCCCAGCACCATGTAGCCGCCGCATTCGCCATAGATCGTCGCCTCGCGCGCCGCGGCGGCGGCGAGCCCCGCGAGAAAGCGGCGATTGCCGGCAAGCGTGCCGGCGTGCAGCTCGGGATAGCCGCCCGGCAGGAACACCGCATCGGCGTCCGGCGCCGGCGCCTCGTCGGCAAGCGGCGAGAACAGCGTGAGTTCGGCGCCGGCGCTGCGCCAGCCTTCGAGCATGGCGGGATAGGCGAAGGCGAAGGCGACGTCGCGCGCCACGGCGATGCGCCGGCCCAGCAGCGGCACCGGCAGCGCGGCGGGCAAGGCGGCAAGGCTGCTGGAGCGGGCGAGGCGGGTCAGCCGGTCGAGATCGACCGCCGCGCTCACCCGCGACGCGGCGCGGTCGAGAAAGCCGTCGAGGTCGGGATGCTCGGCCGCCTGCACCAATCCCAGATGTCGTTCGGGCAGCGCCAGCTCGGCATGGCGCGGCACCTGCCCGAGGATGGTCAGGTCCGGCAGCGCGGTGCGCACCGAATTCTCCAGCATCGCGGCGTGCCGGGGTCCGCCGACGCGGTTGAAGATGACGCCCACCACCGGCACGTCGGGGCGGTGGCTGATGAAACCGCGCAGCAGCGCGGCCGCCGAGCCTGCCTGGCCCGCGACATCCACCACCAACACCACCGGCCAGCCGGTGAGCGCCGCGAGGTCGCCGGTCGAGCCGCTGCCCGATCGGCCGGCGCCGTCGAAAAGGCCCATCGCCCCCTCGCACAGCACCAGCGCCGCCCGGCGCTCCAGCGAGGCGACCAGCGCCGCGATGGTCTCGCGGCGCATCGCCCAGGCATCGAGATTGAGGCAGGGCGAGCCGGAGGCGGCGCCATGGAAGGCGGGATCGATGTAATCGGGGCCGGCCTTGGCCGAGGCGATGGCCATGCCGCCACGGCGGAAATGGCGCAGCAGTGCGAGCGTGAGCGTCGTCTTGCCGCTGGCCGAGGCCGGCGCAGCGAGGATGAGGCCGCCGCTCATCGGCGCACCTTCGGGCGGGCGGGTGCGATCGCCCCGGCGATCAAGGCGGGGTCGGGACGGAAGACGGGCAGCCCGCGGCCGAAGGCGGAGAGCATGGCGGCTCAGGCGCCAGGGCGGGGGCTGCCGGCGACCCGGGTCGTCGGATGCGACCGGTCGTGTGGCATTGCCGATTTCGGCGCCCCGGCCCCGGCCATGGCGGCATCCCGATCTGCGTGTCGCTTACACCACAACAGCGGCGATCCCGCTGGCGCGGTCTCGCGCCGCGGGATCGAGCCGCACGGACTCAGGACTTCTTCATGTCCTTCATGGCGCCGGTGCTCTTCTTCTTGTGATGCGCCTTGTGCATCGGCATCGCCTTCATCTTCTCGGGATGGGCGAGGCAGTCCTTCATATCCTGCGACTGCCAGGCGTAGTCGTAACAGCTGAATTTGTGCTTCGCCGAGGCCGGCGTAGCGACGAACGCGGCCATGGCCGCAACGACGGCGATCAAACATGCGGATTTGAACATCGGTCACCCCTCGTCGGAAAAGGCGCGCCCACTATAGCGCGTCTCCGCCGCGGGCCGCCAGTTCAGCGCTCGACGAAGCTCGCCAAGGTCCGGCCATGCGTGCGCTGCGCCAGCTTCTTGAGCGCCTTGGCCTCGATCTGGCGGATGCGCTCACGCGTGACCTGGTACTTGCGCCCGACCTCCTCGAGCGTGTGCTCGCCCGCCTGGCCGACGCCGAAGCGCAGGCGCAGGATGTCGGCCTCGCGCGGCGACAGCCGCGAGAGTGCATCGTCGGTGGCGGCGCGCAACTCGGCCTGCGCCGCCGCCTCATGCGGCATTACCGCGCCGTCATCGGCGATGAGGTCGCCGATGGTGGCATCGCCGTCCTCGGAGAGCGGCGCGTCGAGGCTGACGGGATCGCGCACCAGCTCCAGCACGGCGCGCACCTTGGCAACCGGCACGCCGAGGCGCGCCCCCAGCTCCGCCTCGTTGGGCTCGCGCCCGAGCTCGGCCAGAAGCTGATGCTGCGCGCGCATGACCCGGCGCGCCTCGTCGGTCATGTGCGACGGGATGCGGATCAGGTGGCCCTGATCGACCAGCGCACGGGTGCAGGCCTGCCGGATCCACCAGGTGGCATAGGTCGAGAACTTGTAGCCGCGGCGCCAGTCGAACTTCTCGACCGCGCGCATCAGCCCGATATTGCCTTCCTGGATCAGATCCATCAGCGGCAGGCCGCGATTGACATGGCGGCGCGCGATCCAGGCGACCAGACGCAAATTGGCCTGGATCATCTCCTGCTTGGCGCGCTCGGCATCGCGGGCGCCGCGCTGCAGCTCCGTCACGAGGGAGCGGAAGGCAGGAAGCGTCTGGCCGGTCTCGCGGCAGATGCCCTCCAGCTCCTCGACCAGCAGCCGCGCGGCCTCGCCGTGCCGGCGGCGGAAATTCGGCCAGGGCGCGGTCTGGCGCCGCGACACCGACGCGTGCCAGGCGCGCGGACTCGCCGCCTTGAGATAGCTGTCGAGGAACGCGGCGCGATCGACTTTCGCCTGGTCGACCAGCCGCGCCAGCCGGCCTTCGCGCTCGACGATGCGGCGGTTGAGCTCCTTGAGGCGGAGCGTCAGCTCCTCGATGCGCTCGGGATGAAACACCACGGCGCCCAGCGCCTGGGTCAGCGCCTGTGGGCTGCGGCTCTTGCGCGCGCGATCGAAGGCGCGCAGCACCGGCCGGAGCAGCGCTTCCTCGAGCTCGGCCAAGGGAGCCGCACCTTCCTCGTCCATCCCGCCCGGCGCGATGGCGGCCGCGGTCGAACCGGCGGAGCGTCGCGCCTGGGTGGCGGCCAGATCGACGATGTCGCGCAGCGCCGTCTCGCCTTGACGCAGGCCCTGGCTCCACAGCCCGATCGCCTTGCGCAGCAGCGGGCTGCGGTAGAGGGCGCCCAGCACCGCGGCCTGACCGGCCTCGATGCGCTGCGCCAGCGCCACCTCGCCTTCGCGCGAGAGAAGATCCGCCTCGGAAATCTCCTGCAGGTAGCGGCGCAGGGGATCGGCTGATCGGCCGAGATCGATCTCGGCCAGGTTGCCGCGCACCGATACCGGTTCGCCCGCCGCCTCTGGCGCCGGGCGTCCATGCTGCTCTTCATGGGTCTCGGCCTGATCGGCCTGGGACGTGGTTTCCGTGGCCGGCTGCCGGTCAAGCGCCTCGGCGCCAGCGAAATTGGCCCGCATAGGTTAAGGTCTCTCGTACTTTTCAGGTGTGTCCGGCAGGGCCCTTCTGGAGCCCCACGGGTCAAATCAGACCGCAGGAATATGGTCGGTTCTGTGTCCCTTGGGAAGCCCGAAATATGTTAACGATGCCGGCGCCGGTACTTTCCGGCCGAAGCCGGGAAATCTCCTTCTCTTAGGGGGCAGGCCCCAGCCGGTCTGCCCGAGGCCCGGGGAGGGCGGCTGGCATGGCGGGTGGCCGGAGTCGGGATGGGCATGACCGGACATCATAGAAGTCGCCCGGATCAGGATCAGGCATTGTAGCGCACCGTCCCGGTTTCGGCGACGACATAGCCGCCCAGCGCCGCCGCCTGACGGGCAAAAGCCTCGCCGCGAGCGAACTGCAGCAGGCACTGCAGCGGGGGCTCGAAATAGTCGCGGCGCCGAAGCGCCAGGTCGAAGCGCTCCCAGCACAGCGGCACGAAGTCGAGCCGTGCCTGCCGCGCCACGGAGCGCGGTGCGATCCCGGCCTCCGCCCTGCCCTCGGCAACCGCCGCGGCAACCTCATTGTCGGTCAGCGCCAGTGGCGCGATGACGGCGATACTGTCGATGCGAAGCTTCGCCTGATAGAGCAGGTGATGCAGCAGGATTTGGCCAGGGTCGCCCTCCTCGCGGCGCACCAGCCGCACCCCCGGACGGGCGAGGTCGGTCGGTGCGGCGATGCCCTGCGGATTGCCCGGGGCGACGATGAAGCCCTGCTCGCGCCGGGCCCATTCGACCAGGGCGACATCCGCCAAGCCATGCATGGCGCGCAGGGCTGAAACATTGTAGGTGCCGCTCTCGGGATCAAGAACATGCAGCGCGGCTGCGGCCGCCTGCTGTCCGGCAAGGCGCACCAGCCCATCCTCGCTGCCGCCGGTCAGCAGCGCCAGCCCGCAGCCGGAGACGCGCACCGCCCATTCCAGCAACTGGTCATGGCTTCCGGCGATCACCGCCGGCGCGCTGACCAACTCATCGCCGGCGTAGTCGAGGCCGCGGGTCACCCAGAGGTCGATCAGCCGCCGCGGGAACAGCAGCTTCCCGGTGACGCGCGAGCACGGGATCCGTCGGGTACGGACCAGCTCGTAGATGGTGCGCTCCTTGAGGCGCAGATAATCCGCGACCTCTTCGGTCGTAAGGAATTCGCGCCGGCCATCTTGTTGCATATTAATGCATATAATTGCAAAATTTACATGTTGCCGCTATCCCGAATTTCTCTCCATAGTTCCGTGCAAATCGGTTGGTCGAGGCAAATCAAGAACCGCGGGCGCGGCGCTTTGACCGGGAACAGCCAAGAACCTTGGCTTTGCGGAGGGAGACGATGGCGAATACGTCCTATTTCAGCCGAGATAGAATTGTCGCGCCGCCCGGCTACAGCCGCTGGCTGATCCCGCCGGCCGCGCTCTGCGTGCATCTCTGCATCGGGCAGGCCTATGCCTTCAGCGTCTTCAACCTGCCGATGACCAAGCTCATCGGCATCACCAAATCGGCGCCGGGCGACTGGGCGCTGACCGATCTCGGTTGGATCTTCAGCCTGGGCATCTTCTTTCTCGGCGTCTCCGCGGCCTTGCTCGGCCGCTGGGTTGAAGAGGGCGGCCCGCGTCTGGCGATGTTTACCGCCGCGCTATGCTTCGGCGGCGGTTTCGTCATATCGGCGATCGGTGTTTACGTTCACAATTTGTGGGTGATCTACTTCGGTTATGGCGTTCTCGGCGGGTTCGGCCTCGGCATCGGCTACATATCGCCGGTCTCCACCCTGATCAAATGGTTCCCCGATCGGCCGGGCATGGCGACGGGCATGGCGATCATGGGGTTCGGCGGCGGCGCCTTCATCGCCTCGCCGCTCTCGGTCTGGCTGATGCGCCAATTCTCGAGCCCCACCCATGTCGGCGTCGCCGAGACCTTTCTGGTCATGGGCGCGATCTATTTCTGCTTCATGACGGTAGGCTCGGTGATCGTGCGCGTGCCGGCGCCAGGCTGGAAGCCCGAGGGCTACGTCGCGCCGGCGACGCCGAAAAAGCTCGTCACCACCAAGGACGTCTATGTCTATGACGCGCTGAAGACGCCGCAATTCTGGCTGATCTGGTGGGTGCTCTGTCTCAACGTCACCGCCGGCATCGGCGTGCTCGGACAGGCTTCGGCGATGAGCCAGGAGATGTTCCCGGGTCAAGTCACCGCCATCGCCGCGTCGGGCTTCGTCGGGCTGATGAGCCTGTTCAACATGGGCGGCCGCTTCTTCTGGGCCTCGATGTCCGATCTGCTCGGGCGCAAGAACACCTACTTCGTGTTCTTCGCGCTGGGCGCGGCGCTCTATGCCGCGGTGCCCTATACCGGCGAGATCGGCAGCGTCGCGCTGTTCGTCCTCGCCTATGGCATCATCTTCAGCATGTATGGCGGCGGCTTCGCCACCGTGCCGGCCTATCTCAAGGACATGTTCGGCACGCGCTATGTCGGCGCCATCCACGGCATGCTGATCACCGCCTGGTCGGCCGCCGGCATCTTCGGGCCGGTGCTGGTGAACTACATCCGCGCCTACAATGTCGCCCATGGCGTCGCCAAGGCGCAGGCCTACAACGTCACCATGTACCTGATGGCGGGGCTGTTGGTGATCGGCTTCATCTGCAACTTCTTCATCACTGCCGTGCATGAGCGGCACCACATGAAAGTTCAGAAGGCCGGGGCCGAGGCGTCGGCATGAGCGGGAGGGAGAAAGGCATGGCATCGAACGTATCGCACCAAGGCGCCGGCAACGGGCTGAAGCTCGTCCTTGCCTGGGGCTTTGTCGGCATTCCGCTGGCCTGGGGGATTATCGAGACCGTCACCAACGCGCTCAAGCTGTTCCACTAGCCGGATCGCCTGCCGCGACCCCGCCGGCGGGTTTACCGCACGGTGATGGTTTTCTTCGCCGCCGCAGGGACACCGCCCATGTCGCTCGACAACATCACCCAGGCGATCCGCACCAAGGCCGGCGGCAGCCCCTCCCTCGGCTATCGCGTCCAGTTCGATCTCGGCGATGACGGCGTCGTCTTCTGGGACGGCACGCAAACGCCCCCGACGATCGACAACGAGGCGCGCGACGCCGACACGGTCATGCGCCTCAGCCTCGCCAACCTCGAGGCTCTGGTCGCCGGCGAGCTCAACCCGACCATGGCTTATATGACGGGCAAGCTCAAAATCCAGGGCTCGATGGGGGTCGCGCTCAAGATCGGTCAGCTGCTTGAGGAATAGACGAACTCCATAGCGGGTTCGTCCGCGGCGGCGGCGGTTGCGCCGGCAACTGCGAGAGCCTTGCCGATCCGACGAGCCAGGTTGCGGCAGTCTTCGCCGCCGCCTTTTATCTGCCACAGGTTTTCGCTACACCTGCGGCGATACCATCTCATCATCGCGGCAGGGGAGCGATGCAACAGCGCTGGGGGCTGCCCATCGTCGCCTGGCCGTCGCGGCTTCGGCCGACCTATTGGGACGGCATCGCGCTGCCGCTGGTGCTGGGCACGCTGGTGCTGATCGGCTGGGCGAGCCGGCAGATGAGCGTGCCCTATCGGCTGGGCCAGACGCTGCCGCTGTCGCTCGATCCCTGGCACCTGCCGGAATACGGCCTGCGCACCGTGTTGCGCATGGCGCTGGCGCTCCTCGCCTCGCTGGTCTTCAGCCTCGCCTATGCCGCGCTCGCCGCCAAGAGCAAGCGCGCCGAGAAGCTGCTGATCCCGGTCCTCGACATCCTCCAATCCGTCCCGATCCTGGGCTTCCTGTCGATCACCGTGACCGGCTTCATCGCGCTCTTCCCCGGCAGCCTGATGGGCTACGAATGCGCGGCGATCTTCGCCATCTTCACCTCGCAGGCGTGGAACATGACGTTCAGCCTGTACCAATCCTTCCTCGGCGTGCCGCAGGACCTGCGCGAGGCGGCGCGGATGTACCACCTGTCGTCCTGGCAGAGCTTCTGGCAGCTCGAAGTCCCCTATGCGCTGCCGAACCTGGTCTGGAACATGATGATGTCGGTCTCCGGCGGCTGGTTCTTCGTCGTCGCCTCCGAGGCGATCAGCGTCGCCGGCCAGGACGTGAAGCTGCCGGGCATCGGTTCCTACATCGCGCTAGCCATCGACCGGCGCGATCTGGCGGCGGTGGGGTGGGCGATCTTGGCCATGCTCGCCTTCATCCTGATCTACGATCAACTGCTGTTCCGCCCGCTGCTTGCCTGGGGACAGCGCTTCAAGGTCGAGGCGATCGGCCAGGACGAAATTGAGCCGCCCTGGTTCCTCACCATGCTGCAGCGGGCGCGCCTCTTCGATCTGCTGCGGCTGCTGTTCGAGGGGATGGCGGCGCTGGCCAGCCGCGCCGCCAAGCGTGCCGCGGCGCCGCGCGCGGTCCGGCGGCGGCGGCCACGTGGGCGTGCGCCCTGGATTGACGCCGCCTGGAACGCGGCGCTGCTCGCCGGCGCCCTCTATGCCGTGGTCGAGGGCGTCCTTTTCGTGCGCGGCGAGGTCGGCTGGCACGAGGTGCTGCATGTCCTTCTTCTCGGCCTGGCGACGCTGCTGCGCGTCATCGTCCTGATCGCGCTCGCGGCGCTGGTATGGGTCCCGATCGGCGTCTGGATCGGCCTGCGCCCGCGGCTCGCCCGGCGCGTCCAGCCGGTGGTCCAGTTCCTCTCTGCCTTCCCGGCCAACCTGTTCTTTCCGGTCGCCGTGATCGCCATCCTGCGCTTCCATCTCAACGTCGAGATCTGGGTCAGTCCGCTGATGATCCTGGGGACGCAGTGGTACATCCTGTTCAACGTCATCGCCGGCACGCTGGCGCTGCCGACGGATTATCAGTTCGTCGCCAGCAATCTCGGCGTGTCGCGCTGGCTGTGGTGGCGGCGGCTGGTGCTGCCCGGCATCTTTCCCGCCTTCGTCACCGGCGCGGTGACCGCCTCGGGCGGCTCGTGGAATGCCAGCATCGTCTCCGAAGTGGTGCGCTGGGGCAACGACACCCTGGTCGCCACCGGCATCGGCGCCTATATCGCCGAGGAGACGGAGAAGGGCGATTTCCCGCGCATCGCACTGGGCATCGGCGTGCTCTGCCTTTATGTTCTGCTGTTCAATCGCCTGCTCTGGCGGCGTCTCTACAATCTCGCCGAAGAGCGGCTGCGCCTGGACTGACGCCCCCGGAGAGATCATCAAGCCGGACCATGCCCGACGACAGCCGCCTGATCTGCGCCGAAAAGGTCTGCAAGACCTATCAGACCGCCGAGACCCCCGGCCGCCTGGTGCTCGACCATGTCGATTTCTCGCTGCATGAAGGCGAGATCGTCGCCATCCTGGGCAAGTCGGGGTCGGGCAAATCCACCTTCCTGCGCGTGCTGGCGGGGCTGACGCCGCCGAGCGCGGGATACGTGGCCTATCGCGGCCGGGCCGTCGACGGTCCGGCGCACGGCATCGCCATGGTGTTCCAGACCTTCGCGCTCTTCCCGTGGCTCACCGTGCTCGGCAACGTCGAACTCGGCCTCGAGGCGCAGGGCGTGGCGCGCGCCGAACGGCGCCAGCGCGCGCTCAAGGCGATCGATCTCATCGGCCTCGACGGCTTCGAATCCGCCTATCCCAAGGAACTTTCCGGCGGCATGCGCCAGCGCGTGGGCTTCGCCCGCGCCCTGGTGGTCAATCCCGACGTGTTGCTGCTCGACGAGCCGTTCTCGGCGCTCGATGTGCTGACGGCGGAGACCTTGCGCGGCGACCTTATGGATCTCTGGCTCGACCGGCGGGTGCCGACCAAGGGCATCATCCTGGTCTCGCACAACATCGAGGAGGCGGTGGAGATCGCCGACCGGATCATCATCTTCGGCAGCGATCCCGGCCACATCCGCGCCGAGATCCCGGTGCCGCTGGCGCGGCCGCGCGACGTCACCAGCCCGCGCTTCCAGCAGCTTGTCGACGAGGTCTACGCCATCCTCACCACCGTGCCCGGACGCGAGCCGGGGCGGCGCGGCGCGCGCGGCGCCGAGCCGGTCGGCATCGGCTACCGCCTGCCCGCCGCCTCGATCCAGCAGCTGGTGGGGCTGCTCGACGCCATCTGCGCGCCGCCCTATTCCGGCCGCGCCGACCTGCCGCATCTGGCCGAGACCGAGCACATCGAGGACGAGGAGCTGTTCGTGCTGATCGAAGCACTGCAGCTTCTGGGCTTCGCGCAGGTGGCCGGCGGCGACATCTGGGCGGCGCCGGCCGGCCGCGCCTTCGTCGAGGCCGATCTGCAGCAGCGCAAGCAGATTTTCGCTGATCAGCTGCGCCGCTCGATACCGCTGGCCGCGCATATCCGCAAGGTGCTCGACGAGCGGCCCGGCCACAGCGCCCCCGAGGGGCGCTTCCTCGCCGAGCTCGAAGATCATCTCTCCGAGGAAGAGGCGCATGAGGTGCTGGAGACGATGATCAATTGGGGCCGCTATGCCGAGCTCTTCGCCTATGATTACGACCGCGGCGTGCTGAGCCTCGAGAATCCGAGCTGAGCTCGCGGCGCTCGATGCTGAAGCCGGGCTCGCTGGCCTTCACCGCGCTGCTCGGCGCGCTGACCGCCATGACCGCCTTTGCCACCGATATGAGCCTGCCGGCGCTGCCGGCGCTGGCGCGCGCTTTTGCCGCTCCGCCCGAACACGTGCAGCTCACCTTGAGCCTGTTCGTGCTGGGCTATGGCGGCGGCCAGCTGTTCTACGGGCCGCTGTCCGACCGCTTCGGCCGACGGCCGATGCTGCTCGCCGGGCTGGTCGTCTATACGCTCTCCGGCTTTGCCTGCGCTTTCGCGCCCGACATCGAGACGCTGGTGCTGGCGCGGCTGGTGCAGGGGCTCGGCGGTTGCGTCGGCCCGATCCTCGGCCGCGCCATCGTGCGCGACCATTGGAGCGGCGTGCGCGCGGCGCAGACGCTGTCCTACGTCACCTTCGTCTTCGCCCTGGCGCCGATGGTGGCGCCGCTGCTCGGCGGCGCGCTGCTCGAGCGCTTCGGCTGGCAGGCGATCTTCGTCGCTTTCGGCGTCTTCGGCTCGCTGCTGCTGGGCTGGACCTGGCTGGGATTCGCCGAATCGCTCGCCGCGCCCGATGTCCGCGCGCTCGAGCTAGGCCGCTTGCTGTCGAATGCGCGGCGCTTCTTCGCCGACCGGCGCTGCGTCGGCAACATGCTGGTCAACAGCTTCGTCTTCGCCGGGACCTTCGCCTACATCTCGGGCTCGCCCTTCGTGTTCATCGAGGTCTATGGCGTAGCGCCGGGCCGTTTCGGGATTTATTTTGCCATGGGCGCGCTCGGCATCATGGCCGGTGCCCTGGCCAATGCCCGGCTGGTGCGCCGGGTGCCGCCGGAGCGCGTGCTGCGCCTCGGCCTCGTGCTGCTCGCGCTTGCCGGCGCCGCGCTGCCTGCGATGGCCTGGACCGGCCTGGGCGGCCCGTTTCCTTTTGCTCTCGCGATGACCGTCTATGTCCTCGCCCAGGGGCTGGTCATGCCCAACGCGATCGCGGCGGCGATGGAGCCGTTGCTGGACATGGCCGGGATGGGCGCATCCTTCCTCGGCGCGATGCAGATGCTGGCCGGCAGCATCGCCGGCTACGCCGTCAACGCGCTCTATGACCGCACGCCGCTGCCGATGACCATGACGATCGCCGCCATGGGGCTGGGGGCGCTGCTGTCCTACCGGCTCGCCTTGCCCAAAAATGCCCCGCGCCGCGGCGGGCGTTAGCCTGTACGAAGGCCGGGGATGACTTGACGGCAGGTGGCCCATAATAATGGGGCTGCTAGGAGCCTGTCTGGGACAGGGGACGCAAACCCGTCCCATGTCCCAGACAGGCTCGAAGCTCCCCCCGACAAATCATGAGGCCAGGTCCCATGCATCAGCTCACCAGTCCCACCGCGCGCGGTATCGCCGCGGCCACTTTCGTCGGCGTGCTCGTGCTGGCGAGCCCGCTGCGCGCCGCCACCATCGGCCAGCCTGCCGCCGCGCCCGCGGCGCAGCTGGCGCAGGCCTCGCCGCCGACGTCGCCGCCGCCGGCCGCCGCGCCCGCCAAGCCGCGGCGCTCGCCGGCCGAACGTGTCGAACAGCGCATCAAGATGCTGCATGACAATCTCAAGATCACGGCGGCGCAGGAACCGGTCTGGGCGCCGGTCGCCCAGGCGATGCGCGATCAGGCGGCGGCGATGCAGCAGGCGATCCAGCAGCGCCGGCAGAACCCCTCGATGAATGCGGTCGACGATCTCAAGGCCTACGAAGCCATCGCCGACGCCCACGCCCAGGGACTGCAGAAGCTGGTGCCGGCCTTCGGGGCGCTCTACGCCGCGCTGTCGGACGACCAGAAGAAGGAGGCCGATACCCTGTTCAGCCGCAGCCGCCATATGCGCGGCAAGCAACAAAAGGGCTGACCGGCCGGCCAGCCCGACCATCCTTCGGCAGCGTGAGGGCAGTATGAGCCGCTTGCAATCTCTCCGTTCCGCTTTGATCCCGGCGACGCTGGCGCTGGCCTGCCTCCTGGGCGGGCACGCCGATCCGGCGCGGGCTGACGATCACGGCTGGGATCGTGGCCCGCCGCGGTACTGGCATCATGATCGGGATTGGCGTCGCGGCCGGTATCCCGGCTACTATGTCGCGCCACAGCCGATCTATGCGCCGCCGCCGGTGGTCTATGCGCCGCCGCCGCCGCCGCTGGCCCTCAATCTGGTCATCCCGTTCAACTTCCGCTGACGCCCGCCGCTCGCACCGAAGGGGCCCCGCCGGCGACGGCGGGGCCTTTGCTTTGCCGTCGTCGCGGCGCCGTGATAGGCAAGCAGCATGGACACGGGCAGCCTCCTGCCGCTGATCGATGCCGGCCTGCGCGGCGGCGCGCTGGCGCTGCTGCTACTGCTGTCGCTGGTCTTCCTGCGCCAGGCGCGCCGCTCGCCCGCGGCGCTCTACGGCGGGCTGCTCTGTCTCGGCGTCGCCGCCTATGTCTTCAATTCCTGGCCGGGCGCGCGGGCGCTGCACGCGTCGGCCTGGTTCGTGCCGGTCGCCATCCTCAGCATGGGCGTCCCGGCGCTGTTCCTGCTCCATGCCCGCGCCAATTTCGACGATGATTTCGGGCCGTCCTGGCGCGACGCCCTACCGTGGCTTGCCACCGTCGCGCTTGGCCTGCTGTGCGCGATCGCCCATCTGCGGCTCGCCTGTCGTGTTTTCCCGGTGGTGGAGCTGCTGTGGATCGCCCTTGCCATCCGCGTCGCACTGGTCGGCCGCCCCGCCGATCTGCTCGAGGAGCGCAGGCGCTACCGGCTTGTCCTGGTGGTCGCCGGGGCAAGCTACTCGGCGGCGATCATCCTCCTGGAGTCCGGCCTGGGCGGTCCGGTCCTCGCAGCACCGCTCGGCACCGCCGCCGCCGCCGGCCTTTTTGTCCTCCTTCTCGCCTTCGCGCTATGGAGCCTGTCGCCGGCCGGCGGCCGGTTTTCGCCCGCGGCAGCAGCGCGCCGCATCGCCGTCCCGGAGACGACCGAGCCCATGGCGGAGGAGCCGGCGCTGCTGGCGCGCCTGCGCCAGGTGATGGAGGCCGACAGGGCCTATCGCGAGCCGGGGCTCGCCATTGCCGGCCTCGCGGCCCGGCTCGAGGTTCCGGAATACCGCCTGCGCCGGCTCATCAACCAGCGCCTCGGCCATCGCAATTTCAGCAGCTTCGTCAACGGCTACCGCTTGGCCGAGGCGTTCGCGGCGCTGGCCGATCCGGCGCAGGCGGAGGTGCCGGTGATCACCATCGCGCTCGATGCCGGGTTCCAATCGCTCGGCCCCTTCAACCGCGCCTTCAAGGCGCGGACCGGCACCACCCCCAGCGACTACCGGCGCCAGCGGCTCGAGCAGGCGGAAGGCGGCCGCCCGGGCTCGCCGATTTCCGAAATCGGCAAGCCGATTCCCGGCTGACCGCGGGATCCGGCGAGTGGGCGCGCCGCCCGCGTCCGTATCATTGCCGATGCTTCAAGACGGGAGACGGCAATGCCGCGATTTTTCACCGGGCTCTATCATGCCCAGTTCTTCTTCCTGCCGGCGGTAATCGCGCTGGCGGCGCTCGAGGCGGCGCTGCTCGCCTTCTGGCGCAAGGAGGCTTACGACTGGCGCTCGGCGCTGGCCTCGCTCGCCGACGCGCTCGGCCGCGACTATGTCGTCTACCGCTTCCTGCCGCTGAGCCTCGCCGCGCCGGTGATCGGCTTCGCCTGGAGCCATCGCCTGACGACGCTGCCGCTTCATGGCGTCGCGGCCTTGAGCCTGCTCTTCCTCGGCCAGGAGTTCTGCTACTACTGGTTCCACCGCGCCTCGCACCGCATCCGCTGGTTCTGGGCGACGCATGCCATCCATCACTCGTCCAACCAGATCAACCTCGCCGCCGCCTATCGCTTCGGCTGGACCGGGCGGCTTTCCGGCAGCGGCGTCTTCTATGCGCCGCTGATCTGGCTGGGCTTCCCGCCCGCTGCCGTATTCGGCGTGCTGTCGCTCAACCTGCTCTATCAGTTCTGGTTGCACACGACCTGGGTCCCCAAGCTCGGCTGGCTGGAATACGTCCTCAACACGCCCTCGCACCACCGCGTCCATCACGCCGCCAATATCGACTATCTCGACGCCAATTACGGCGGCGTGCTGATCGTGTTCGACCGGCTGTTCGGCACCTGCATCGTCGAGCGCGAGGATCTGCCCTGCCGCTACGGCCTGGTGAAGCCGCTGCGCTCCAACAACCCGTTCGTCTTCAACTTTCACGAATGGCGAGCGCTTGGCCGCGACCTGCGGCAGGGGCGGAGCTGGCGCGAGCGCTGCGGCTATCTCTTCGGCCCGCCGGGCTGGCGAGCCGACGGGCAGGGCGCGACCACCGAGGATCTGCGTCACGCCGTTGCCGCCGCGGAGTAAGCTCATGCAAGACGGGGAGGGGGCGATGCGCTACGCGGTTGACGCCATGGCAACGGTGCTCGCCGCCGCGCTTTTCGCCGCGCCGGCGCCGGCGCAGGATTGGCCGGCCTATGGCGGCGACGCCGGCGGCATGCGCTATTCGGCGGTGGGTCAGATCACCCGCGCGAACGTTCACGAACTGGCGCCGGCGTGGACCTACCATACCGGCGACATGACGCGGCATGCCGAGGCGATGCAGCGCAGCGCCACCGAGGTCACGCCGATCCTCGCAGACGGCAGGCTCGTCTTCTGCACGCCCTTCGATCGCGTCGTGGCGCTCGACCCCGCCACCGGACGCGAGCTCTGGAGCTTCGATCCCGAGCTGCCGCCCATCCTCAGGCCGGCGGAAGGCTTCCTCTGCCGCGGCGTCGCCCTCTGGCACGACGGCGCGGCGCCGGCCGATGCGCTTTGCGCCGCGCGCATCTTTCTCGCCACCGTCGATGCCCGCCTGATCGCGCTCGACCTCGCGACCGGCCGGCGTTGCGCCGGCTTCGGCCACGACGGCGTCGTGGCGCTGCCGCCGGACATCCCGCCGGCATATCCCGGCGAGCTGATGTTCGACTCCGCGCCGGTCCTGGTCAACGATACTCTCGTCATCGGCTCCGCCGTCGACGACATGTCGCGCGCCCGTGCGCCGAGCGGGACGGTCTGGGGCATCGATGCGCTGAGCGGCGCGGTGCGCTGGAGCTTCGATCCCGTGCCGCGCCACGCCGAAGATCCCGCCGCTGCTTCCTGGGGGAAGGCGAGCTATGCGAGCGCTGCCGGCGGCAGCGTCTGGGCGCCGATCTCCGCCGATCCCGCGCGCGATCTGGTCTTCCTGCCGACGGCGAGCCCGACCGCCGCCTTCTATGGCGGGCAGCGTCCGGGCGACGATCTATACACCTCTTCCGTCGTGGCCTTGCGCGCGTCGACCGGCGCCGTGGTCTGGCATTTCCAGACGACGCATCACGACATCTGGGACTACGACGTGGCGGCGCAGCCCAGCCTCGTGACGCTGCATCGCGGCGGAAAAGCGCTCGACGCGGTGGTGGTCGCGACCAAGATGGGCTTTCTCTTCGTCCTCGACCGCGATACCGGCGCGCCGCTCTTTCCCGTAGAGGAGCGGCCGTTTCCCGCCAGCGACGTTCCCGGCGAAGCGGCCTCGCCGACCCAGCCGGTGCCGCTGGCGCCGCCGAGCCTGGTGCCGCAGCACCTGACGCCGGACGATGCCTGGGGCCTCGTCTACTTCGACAAGCTTGCTTGCCGGCGGCGCCTCGCCGCGCTCGACACGCGCGGCCTCTATGCGCCGCCCAGCCTCAAAGGCGCGGTGGTGTTCCCCTTCACCGGCGGCGGCGCCAATTGGGGCGGCGGCGCCGTCGATCCCGGGCGCGGCCTCTTCGTCATCAACACCACGCGCGTCGCGCACACCATCCGGCTCATCCCGCGGGCCGAGGAGGCTGCGACGCGCGCCGCGGAGCCCGGGACCGAGATCGGCCGCGCCATCGGCACACCTTACGCCGCCGAGCGCGAACTGCTGCTGTCGCCGCTCGGCATTCCCTGCAACGCGCCGCCTTGGAGCACGCTCGCCGCCGTCGATCTCGACGCCGGCACCATCCGCTGGCAGGTGCCGTTGGGCGCCAGGGCGCTCGGTCTCATCCGCGGCCTGCCGGCGCTCGGCGGCCCGATCGTCACCGCCGGCGGCCTGGTGTTCATCGCCGCCGCCATGGACCAGTATCTGCGCGCCTTTGACATCGATACCGGCGCCGAGCTGTGGCGGGCGAAGCTGCCGGCGGGCGGGCAGGCGACGCCGATGACCTACATGGTGCAAGGCCGGCAATTCGTCGTCATCGCCGCCGGCGGCAACGCGCGCATGAAGACCGCGCTTGGCGACGCGGTGGTCGCCTACGCCTTGCCGGAATAGGCCTCAACCCTTCGGCCGCATGGTGGGGAAGGCGATGACGTCGCGGATGGAGGGGCTGTCGGTCAGCAGCATCACCAGCCGGTCGATGCCGATGCCGAGGCCGCCCGCCGGCGGCATGCCGTATTCGAGCGCAGCGACGAAATCGGCGTCGAGACGCTGCGCCTCCTCGTCGCCGAGCTCGCGCTCGCGCATCTGCGCCTGGAAGCGCGCGAGCTGGTCCTGGGGATCGTTGAGCTCGGAATAGGCGTTGGCGATTTCCCAGCCGTTGATGAAGGTCTCGAAGCGTTCGGTCAGG
>DAHUYF010000051.1 GCA_027315365.1 Rhodospirillales bacterium
CGCCGCCGGCGGCCTGGGCGGGATCATCGGCGACGGCCAATTGCCCGACGCGGGGCCCGAGCAGATCCTGGAAACCTATTACAGCGTCGCCATGCTCGGCGTCGCTCACGTCACCGCCGATTATCAGTTCATCAACAACCCGGCCTACAACCGCGACCGCGGACCCGTCTCGATCTTCCTTCTGCGATTGCATCTGGAAGATTGACGCTCGCGAGGCGCTGCCGGACGGCGATGCGAACCATCAGGGCGTCTTTCCGTGGCGGATAGCTTGTTTCGCTTGGTCCCGGCGGCGCAGCCTGAGGCGAGGTGCTGTGCCAGATCGAAATCTCCTCGTCGCGCGCCGAACCGCGCGGACGAACAGCCCGCGACCTCATCTCCGTCTCCGTCCTGGCTTGCGCGCTCCGCGTCCGCAGCGCAGGCCGCGAGCCGACCCAGGCGCGACAGAAGAGACGCATCCGTGTTTCGTCCGTTCGCTACCGGATGTAGCGAGAGGGCATCATGGCACGCAGACGCACGCAGACCGAACAAGACGACTTCCAATTGCGCGAGACCGCGACCGCGGCGCTGTCGCGACCGACCGATCTTTGGATGGAGAGCCAAGCCACGTTCTTCGAGCATTTCGACGAGGTGGCGCGACGCTGGCTCGACCGGCGGCGGGAGGCGCTCGACGCGACCCGACAATCGCTCGACGAGATGCGGCGCACCAGCGATGTGGGCGACGTGTTTCGCATCCAGCAGGAATGGATTTCCGGCGCCATGCGTCGGCTGGCGGCGGATTTGGGCGAGCTCAGCCAGGCCGCGCTCACGATGACGCAAACCGCGACGCATCAGCTCGGGCGGACGGCCGAGGGGGCGGTTCACGACGCCGATCAGGTCAGCCGCGAGATGATGAGCGCTGCCGGCTCCAAACCGGGCAATTCCTGAAGCGCGGCGCTCGGCGGTGCGGATCGTGCCGTCGAGCGCCGCGTCCCCCGATGCAAGAGCGGGCGGGCGGCCTACTACTCGACGGCCGCCTCATAGGCGGGGAGGGCGTCGTCGAGCTCGGGGCTCGACGGCTCGAACCGGCCGTAGCGCAGCGCCAAGGTCGGCAGAACCAGGAGATTGAGCGCGGTCGAGGTGACCAAGCCGCCGAGGATGACGAGCGCCATGGGGCCCTCGATCTCGCGGCCCGGCGCGTTCATGCCGACGGCCAGCGGCAGCAGCCCGAGACCGGTGACGAGCGAAGTCATGAGGACCGCCGCGATCCGGTCCGCCGCGCCCCGGATGGCCGTCTCCAGGCCCCAGACCATCCCGTCCACCTCGACCAGATGCTCGTAATGCGAGATCATCATCATGGAGTTGCGCAGCGTGATGCCCAGCAGCGTCACGAAACCGATCAGCGAGCCCAGCGACAGCTCGTCGCCCGAGAGGAACGCCGCCGCGACGCCGCCGACCAAGGCGAAGGGCAGGTTGGCCAGGATCAGGAGCAGGTTGCGCCAGCTCCGGGTGACGACCGAGAGCAGGATGACGATGCCGACGCCGGCCAGCAGCGCCTTGAGCGCTAGGTCGCGCTGCGCCGCCGCCTGTCCTTCGGCGGTGCCGGTGAATTCGACATAGGTCCCGCTCGGCAAGGTCACCTTCGCCGCGATCTGCTTCTTCGCCGCCTGCACGAAGGCGGCGAGATTGCCGCCCGTCACGTCCAAGGTCACTGTCTGCACGCGCCGGCCGCCCTGGTGCTCGATTTCGTACAGGCCCGAGGTAACATGGACATCCGCAACCTGCCGCAGGGCAATGTAGGCGCCGTTCGGTGCCCGCAGCGGCAGGTCGGCGATGCCGGGGATGCTCTCCTGCGGCGCGAGCTTCACGACCACGTCGAACACGCGATCGCCGTCATAGGTTTGCCCGACGATCTCGCCCCGGTATGCGGCGCCGACGAGATCGAGGATTTGAACGGGATCGAAGCCCCAGCGCCGGACATCGGCCCGGCGCAGATCGATCGTCAGTTGCGGCAGGCCCAGGGGCGACTGGATCTGCACCGAGGCGGCGCCCGGAATCGCGCTCAGCACCTGCGCGATCTGCTGCGCCGTGCCGTCGAGCGCCGCGAGGTCGTTGCCGTAGATGTTGATCGCAACCGGCGCGGTATAGCCGGAAAGCGTCTCGTTGATCCGCTCCGTCAGGAAGGTGTTGACGCCGATGTTGACGCCGGGAAAGTCGGCCAGCGCCTTGAGGATGTCGGCCTTGGCGGACTCCGCCGCGTCGCCCGAGAGCGGCTTCAGATCCACCTCGATCTCGCTCTGGTGCGGTCCGTGCGTATCCGCGGTCAATTCCGCCCGTCCGGTGCGCTGCGCCACCGAGCGGACGAAGGGCAGCTTCATCAGCGCCCCGGTTACCCGCGCCCCCATCCGCAGCGATTCCGTGATCGAGGTGCCGGGCATGGCCGTCATGTGCACGATGAAGTGCCCCTCCCGGAGATCGGGGAGGAATGTCGCGCCGAAGAACGGCAGCAGCGCCAATCCCGCCGCGGTCAAGACGGCCGCCGCGGCCATCGTCAGGCGCGGCGTCCGCGCGAGCGTGAGCAGCAGCGCTTCATAGCGCCGTCTCGTCCAGTGGATGACCGGCGGCTCGCTCTCCTTGGTGTGCCGCGGCAGCAGCACGAGGGCGAGGGCGGGGGTCACGGTGACGGCGACGACGAGCGACGCCATCACGGCCAGGACGTAGGTCACGCCGAGCGGCTCGAACAGGCGGCCGGCGAGGCCGGACAGCGTGATCACCGGCAGGAACACCAGGATGACGGCGAAGGTGGCGTAGACCACCGCGCTGCGGACCTCGAAAGTCGCCTCCAGGACGACGCGCGCGGCCGGCCGCGGATCGGGGCGCCGGCTGTTCTCGCGCAGCCGCCGGGCGATGTTCTCGACGCCGATCACCGCGTCGTCCACCACCTCGCCCAAGGCGAGGGCCAGCCCGCCCAGGGTCATCGTGTTGAGCGTGACCCCGAAATGCTGCACCACCATCACGGCGGTGAGCAGCGACAGCGGGATCGCGGTACAGCAGATCGCCGCGGTGCGCAGGTCGAACAGGAACAGGAAGAGGACGACCACCACCAGGATGCCGCCGATGATCAGCGACGAGCGCAGATTGTCGGTTGCCGTGATGATGAAATTGGCCGGGCGGAAGAGCTTGTCGTCAAGCAGCACGCCCTGCCGTTGAAGGCTGGGCCGAAGGTCGGCGAGCGCCGCCTCGACCCTCTTGGTGACCTCCAGCGTGTTGGCGCCGTATTGCGCCGTGATGTTCATGACGACGCCGGGCTCGCCCATGATGAGCGCGCCGCCGATGGCGGGCTCCGGCGCTTCGACGACGTCGGCCACGTCGCGCAGCGTGACGCTGGCGCCGTCATGCCAGGCCAGCATCGTGCGGGCAAGGTCCTCGGGGTGCACCGACTGGCCGTCCGTCTGCACGGTGATCCGCTGGTTCGGGGTGCTGATGAAGCCGGCGCCGCGCACCCCGGTCGCGCGCCGCGCGGCGGCCAGGATGTCGTTCATGCCCAGCCCGAAGCGGATCAGCCGGTCGGGATGGACCAGGATCTGGGTCGACCGTTCCTGGCCGCCGAAGATCTCGACCCCTGCGACCCCGGGCACCGACAGGAGGTTGGGCCGAATCGTCCATTTCGCGAGGGTGTGCAGCCGCATCAAGGATTGCGACGACGACGTCAGGCCGGCCATCAGCACTGTGCCGGTGGAGGAGGTGAGCGGCGCCATGATCGGCGGCCGGACGCCGCTCGGCAGCTCGCCGACGGCCGTCGTCAGCCGCTCTGCGACCAGTTGCCGGGCGCGGTAGAGGTCGGTGGCGGGGTCGAAGTAGACGGTGACGACCGACAGTCCCTGGGTCGAATTCGACATCATCCGCTGCAGGTCGGGCACGCCGTTGACTGCCGTTTCGATCGGTCGGGTGACCAGGGTCTCGACCTGCTCGGAGGAGAGGCCGGGCGCTTCGGTCTGGATGCTCACCTGCGGCGGCGCGAATTCCGGGAAGACGTCGTAGCTTGCCTTGGCGAGCGCGTCGATCCCGTAGGCGACAAGGAGGCACGACAGCGCGATGGTGATGCCGCGGAAGCGGATAGCGAAGCGGATGATCGCGCCCTGCAGGCCGGTGACGCGCATCATCTCTCATCCTCTTCGCTACGCACCTGCGCCCTGAACTCTTCGGAGAGGAGCATCTGCGCGCCGCGGACGACGATCTCGGCATCGGACGGCAAGCCGGTCACGATGTAGCCGCCATCGGGCGCGGCCTGCGCGGCGGCGATCGGGCGGCGGATGAAGGTCTCGGCGCCGGTGCGCAGGTACAGCCAGGCCTTTCCTTGCAGCCAGACGACGGCCGCCGCCGGCACGACCACGCCTCGAGGCGCGTGCCCGGTCGGCAGCGAAGCGGCGACGGCCATGCCCGGCAGCAGACCGCTTCGGGCCGGCACGACGTAGACGTAGCTGATGCCTTGGATTTTGGGATCGGTGCTGGTCGCCTCCGAGATGAACCGGAGGCGCACCTCCGATCCGTCTCCCAGCCGGGCGGTCGCCGTCTCGGGCGCCGCCGCCACCGCGATGTCGGGCGGCAGTGTCACCTTCACGAGATAATCGTCGCGATCGATCAGGCGCGCGACCAGCGGCGCGCCGTCCGCCAGTGCCTTGCCGAGCACCGGCCCCCAGGCCTGCTGTGCGCTTGCGGCGATCGTGGTCAGATGCGATTGAGCCGCGGCGAGCGCGGCCCGGTCCATCGCGAAGCCCCCCTCCGCGCTCTGCAACTGCGCCGCCGACATGTTCTGCTGGTCCTTGTAGAGCGCCGTTGCGCGCTCGAATGCGGCATGCGAAACCGCGAGCTTCGCCTGCGCCGTTTGCAGTTGGGCCTTGGCATCGAGATAGCGGTTGCTGAAATCGGTCAGCGACCCGGCATCGAGCACGGTGCCGTAGCCGACCACCACGTCCTGCGCCGGCGGCGGCCCGGGACGGGCGCTTTCGATGCCGCCATTCTGCTGCGTGGCGGCATCGAGCGTGAGCACCGTGACCCCGTTCTTCACCGTCACGCGCGGCGGCACGCTGGCCGTGCTGCCGGCGTCGTCGTCATCGGCCCGGCCGCGGCCGGCGAAGAGACCGCCGCCGAGCAGCAGCGCGAGCGATGCGGCGGCGGCTATCCGCCGCCACCTTGCCGAGAAGGGGCGTGGCGTCATGATGCGGGCTCCGGAGGCAGGCGCGGGTTGGTTTGCGGGACGGTGAAGGTCGCGGTCGGATCGTAGAGCGGATGCTGAAGCGCATCCTCCAGGCCGCCGAGCGCCTGACGCTGCTGAACCAGCGCATCGAAACGGGACTGCTCGGCCGCCATGTCTTCGATCTCCGCGGTCAGCAAGGTGGGACGATCCACCTCGCCGGCGTCGAAGGAGCGCAGGATGCGCTGCTGGCGCTGTTGCTCGCCGGCCGACAGCGCATCGGCCGTCGCCAGCGCCCGCGTCGCCGCGCGATAGCTTGCGGCGGCGCCGTCGACGGCGTCGATGATCCGCGTCTGGAGCGCGGTGAAGCGGGCCGCCGCCATCTCCCGGCGCGCTCGCGCCTGCGCGATCGGCCCTTGATTCTGATTGAAGATCGGGAGATCGGCGGCGGGAAGCAGCAGGTAGGCGTTCTGGCCCGCGTCGTAGCCATAGCCCGGGCTCAGGGTGATGTTGGGATACTGGTTCGCGATCTCGAGCGCGACGGCTGATTCGGCCGCCGCGTATTGGGCCAGGAGGGCTTGCACGTCGCTTCGGCCGACCAGCGCCTCGCGTCGCAGCGCGCCGGCGTCGGGCGCGGGCTGCGCCGGCGTCTCGAAGGCGGCGAAGGAGAGTTCCACCCCGTCCAGGGCCGCAAGCGGAACGCCGACGGCGACGGCGAGCACCGTGCGTGCGTCGACGCCCTGGCGTTCCGCGTCGCGGACCGCCAGGGTGACCTGGTTGCGATTGGTTCGCTCGCGCGCGACATCGAGGGCCGAGGCCTCGCCGACGGCAAACCGATGCTCCAGCAGCGTCGCAAGCCGGTCCTGGAGATCGAGCCGCTGCCGCAGCAAGGCGAGGCGGTGCTGCGCCGCCCAGAGGTTCAGCAGGGCGTTGCGCACGCCGCCGCGCACTTGCCACGAAGCCGTCGACAGGTCGGAGCGCGCCGCGTCGACCAGCGCCTGCGCGCCTTTCGTGCGGTAGTCTCGTTTGCCGGCGGTCTCGATCAGGAAGTTGATGACCGGGGCCACGGTCCAGGGCGACGGCCCGGCGCCCGGCGTGTAGCTGAGATCCTCGAAGCTCAGCGACGGGTTCGGGATTTGCCGGGCGGTGATCGCCCCCGCCTGCGCCTCGGCAAGCCCGGCGCGCGCGATGTCGAGATCGGGATGGTAGTAGAGCGCCGCGAGCGTGAGCGTGCCGAGATCCCAGCGCTTCTCCACCGGCGGACTCGCATGTTCGAGGGCGATGAATTCGCGCAATCGCGGATTGTCGAGCGTGCGTGCTCCGAAGGCCGCCGCCCGGTCTGCCGGCACGAGAGGTTCAGGGTGGTAGCTCTGGCATCCCGCGGCGAGCGCGACAAGCAGAAGGACCGGGATCAGGCGCTTGGCGCGCGCCCTCCTTGGCGCCAGGCGGGCATCACCGCGGCTGCGGCTGCCTTTCGGACCAAGGCCCACGATCCTCATGCGCTCCTCCCGCTCGATACCGTCCGGCCGTCGCGCCCCGGCAGCATCATGTGCAGAATGACGAGGGCGTGGCCGGCCGGTGGAACGCCATTTCGGCACGCGGCCCGCCCGGTTCCCGGCGGCTGCGCCGGGCGGCGCGGGACCGGACTTTCGTGCCTGGCTTCCGCCGCCAATATTCCCTAAAGCCACGCCCCTGCATAGCCGAGTGCGGCGGCTCCGGTTGGCCGGGGGAGCGCGGATGAACCAGGGCGATCGAGACGAGGCGGACCCGCGGTCGCGCAGCTGGCGCGCGATCCCGCGCGCGGTCTGGGCGCTGGGCTTCGTCAGCCTCCTCATGGACATGTCGTCCGAGGCGATCCACAGCCTCCTGCCGGTGTTCCTGGTCTCGGTGCTCGGCGCGGGCGCCGCGACGGTCGGGCTCATCGAAGGCGTGGCGGAGGCGACGTCCTCCATCACCAGGATATTCTCGGGCACGCTCAGCGATTATCTCGGCCGGCGCAAGCGCCTGGCCGTGTTCGGCTACGGCCTGAGCGCCCTGGCGAAGCCGCTTTTCGCCCTGGCGATGACGCCGACGATGGTCTTCGCCGCCCGCTTCATCGACCGGATCGGCAAGGGCATCCGCGGGGCGCCGCGCGACGCCTTGATCGGCGACATCGCGCCGCCGCGGCTGCGCGGCGCCTCCTATGGCCTGCGCCAGTCGCTCGATACCGTCGGTGCCTTTGCCGGTCCGCTGCTGGCGACGCTGCTGATGGCGCTCACCGGCGACAGCTATCGCATCGTGTTCGGGGTCGCGGCGATCCCGGCCGTCGCCTGCGTGGCGCTGCTGGCCTACCAGGTCCACGAGCCGCCGCATGTCCTTCCCGCCCGCGAGGCCAAGGCACCGATCGCGGCGGCCGATTTCCGCCGGCTCGGCGCGCCCTTCTGGCGGCTGACGGCGCTCTACAGCCTCTTCACGCTCGCCCGGTTCAGCGAAGCCTTCCTGGTGCTGCGCGCCGCCGATGTCGGTCTGCGCGTCGAGTTCGTACCGCTGCTGCTGGTGGCGATGAACGTCGTCTATGCGCTGGCGTCATACCCGGCCGGCTACCTGTCGGACCATATGGATCGCTGGCATCTGCTCGGGCTGGGCCTCGCCGTGCTGGTCGCCGCGGATCTGGTCCTCGCCCTGTCCGCCACCATCGGCGGCGCGTTCATCGGCGCCGCACTCTGGGGCCTGCATCTGGGCCTGACGCAGGGCATCTTCGCGGCGCTGGTGGCGGATGTGACGCCGCCGGCGCGGCGCGGGACGGGTTTCGGGCTGTTCAATCTCGCCGGCGGGATCGCGCTGCTGCTCGCCAGCCTTCTCGCGGGATGGCTGTGGGACGTCTACGGCGCTCCGGCCACGTTTGTCGCGGGAGCCTGCATTACCGGCGCTGCCGCAGGCGCTACCTTGGCGCTGCGCGGTCGCGGCAGACCCGGATGACCGATGACCGGGAAAATCTCGGTTAAGAGCGCTTTAACCTTGTCGGGTTAACCATCGGCGCGACAACCCGTGCGTTCCACCGCGCCTCTGCGGATTCCGCGGCGCGCAGGAGATCTCGTTGGACCAGGAGCCGCGGCGCCCGCCGCCTTCTTCGAGGGCGAGCCCGGCCGCCAGCCGGAATGGCGGCGAAAAACCGACCAGACCAGGCGGCATGGTCGCACGGCTGTCGGCCGCGCTCATTTCCTATTTCGCCGGGCAGCCCTTCCGCAAGGTGCTCGCCATGTGGCTCGCTACGGCGGTCGTGGCGGCCGAGATTCTCGCCCAGGGCTTCAACGCGCTGCTCGGTTATTGGCAGTCGCCGGAAGCCGTCGCCGTGGTGACCTTTCTGGTCACGCTGCTGGTGTCATTTCCGCTGATCTCGTTCGGCGCCGATATCGTCTTCCGTCTCGACCGAATGTGGCAGCGCCGCCGCGAGAGCGAAGCGCGGTTTCGCGACGGCATCGACAGCATGGTCGACGGCTTCGTCATGGCCGACCGCGACAGTCGGGTCGTGCTGTGGAACAAGGCCTTCGACCGGCTGTTTCCTCGTCTCGGGCCGCACCTGGCCACCGGCATGGAGCTTGCCGAGATGGCGGCGCTGATGGCGCAGTCCTATGGCGCGTTCACTGATCCTTCGGCGCGCGCGCGGCGGGCGCAGGAACTGGTCGACGGCTATGCCATGCTCGACCAGGCGCGGGAAGAAGTGTTCGATGAGCGCATCGTCATGATCGTGCATTCGCGCACCTCCGAGGGCGGGACGGTCTCGGTCTATCGCGACGTGACGCAAGCCCATCAACGCGAGGCGGAGCTCGCCGCGGCCAAGGCGGAGGCGGAACGGGCGAGCCGCGCCAAATCGGCCTTCCTCGCCAATATGAGCCATGAGCTGCGCACGCCTTTGAACGCCGTCATCGGCTACAGCGAGATGCTGCTGGAG
>DAHUYF010000057.1 GCA_027315365.1 Rhodospirillales bacterium
GCCAGCTGGCGCACCGTCAGCTTCTCGCGCCTGGCGAGATCGACGACGCGCTCGCGTGCGCTCTTGCTGGCGTTGGTGTCGGGGATCTCGGGCAGCGGGCCGTCTGGGTCGAAGCCCGAGGCGTCGTGGCCCAGCGCGCTCCAGAGCGAGGCGATGCCGCTGTCGTAATGCACGAGGCTGTCGAGATGCGCCCGCTTGCGGCGGGCTTCCTCGACCGTGTCGCCGACCACCACGAAGGCCGCGGGCAGAATCTGTTGCGGGCAGGATCTTGAGATCCTCGGGATCGCGACCGTAAGCTTTCCCCCGGCGGCCGCGCATCAGACCGTTTGCATTCGTACATACTTGATCGCGCTCTCGGGGCTTTAGCTAACCCGCAACCGGTTGGTCGCCGCTTGACTTAGGTCAATGCACGGCGACGACCTAGCCGTTAGGAAAGTACCCAGAGATAAGCGCTCCGGGCGATCGAGGCCGTAATGCAGTCAGTGGAGACCCGCACGCACACCGCCGCGGGCGTGGAGACTGCGGCCGTTTCGATGGGCATCGGCCCGCAGGTGGAGAAGCCGCCGCGCTCGTCGTGGCCGGCGGGATCCCGCTGGCGCCGTTCCTGAGCATGCTCGTGCCGCCGGTGCCGATCATCATGTTCTCGCGCCGCGGGCTGCCGTCCGCCCGTCGGGCGGTCGCGCAGCCGAGCCCGGCCGAATGACGCCGCGCGCTGCCATCCGTGCCCGGCTCGCGCCTAGCCTTGCGGCGCTGCTGGTCGCCGGCTGTGCGGTCGGCCCCGATTTCCAAAGGCCGGCGGCACCTGCGGTCACCGGCTACATGCCGGCGCCGCCCGCGACGACCGCCGCAGCCGATGTTCCTGCGGGCGAGGCGCAGCATTTTGTCCAGGACACGGACATTCCCGGCGAATGGTGGACCTTGTTCCACTCGCCAGAGCTGAACGAACTGATTACCGAGGCGCTCGAGAACAATTCCGACCTGATGGCGGCACAGGCGGCCTTGCGCGCCGCCAACGACGACGTCTATGCCCAGATGGGCGCCTATTGGCCAAGCGTCGGCGCCGGCTTCAATCGCGCCCGCGCGCGCACCTCGCAGAGCATCGCGCCGGTGCCCGCCAACAACAGCACAACCTATACGCTCTACACGGCCCAGCTCAGTATCTCATATATGCCCGACGTCTTCGGCCTGACGCGACGCGAGGTCGAATCGCTGCGCGCCCAGGCCGAGTCGCAAGGCTTTGTCCTCGAGGCGACCTATCTCACCTTGACGTCGAACGTCGTCGCGGCGGCGATCCAGGAGGCCTCGCTGCGCGGCCAGATCGCCGCGACCCAGCAGATCATCGTGATCGAAGCTGATCTCCTCGGCCTGATGCGCCGCCAATTGGCCGCCGGCCACGTCGCCGGCCTCGAAGTGGCGTCCCAGCAGGCGGCGCTCGCTCAAGCGCAGCAGATGCTGCCGCCGCTCGAGAAGCAGCTCGCTATTCAGCGCGATCTGCTGACGGCGCTGGTCGGCGGTCTGCCGGACAAGCCGCCCGCGCAGCGGTTCGAGCTGGCGTCCCTGCAGCTGCCGCGGGATTTGCCGGTGAGTCTGCCGTCGAAGCTGGTCGAGCAGCGCCCGGACATCCGGCAAGCGGAAGCGAACCTCCACGCGGCGAGCGCCAATATCGGCGTCGCGATCGCCAACCGCCTGCCCAACCTCACTCTGACCGGCGATGTCGGCGGTCAATCGCTGGTGTTCGGCTCGTTGCTGAACCCGTCGAACATTGCTTGGGATTTCATCGCCGCAGCTACCCAGCCGATTTTCCAGGGCGGAACGTTGACCTATCGCGAACATGCCGCGCGCGACCTGTTCGATCAGGCGACCGCACAATATCGCAGCGCCGTCGTCGGCGCGTTCCAGAACGTCGCCGACACGCTCCACGCGCTCGAAAGCGACGCTGATGCGCTGAAGGCGGCTGACGCCACTGAACGCGCGACCAAGACGGCGTTCGACATCACCCGCCGCCAGCTCGAGCTCGGTCAGGCGAGCTATCTGGCGCTTCTCCAGGCGCAGCAAGCCTATGTGCAGGCGGTGATCAGCCGCATTCAAGCGCAGGCAAGCCGCTTCGCCGACACTGCGGCGCTCTTCCAGGCACTCGGCGGGGGCTGGTGGAACCGCTCCGACGTGGCGCCCCAGCCGTCCGGGCCGATCATTCCCATTCAGTAACAGACGCTTGGGTGAGCCACCCGAGCGGCCGCGGACCAAGTCCGCCATTGCATTGCGAGCAGCCCGCCTTACTCGATCGTGCCGAAGCGCGAGACCGGCGTGGTCCAATACGTGATATGGGCGCCGTGGAATGCAGTGTGCAGCCGCTCGAGCAGCTGCGCCGCCGCGGCGTCCTCCAGAACCATGCGGATCAACACGCGGTCGGCGCGGCCTTTTACCTGCTCGCTCGGGCTGTGGAGGCGCGCCGTCCGGCCATGCCCGGCCGCATCCGAAGCCGTGAAGCCGGAGATCAGGTCCGTCTGTTCGGCGAGGAAATCGAACAGCTCCTGACGAACCGGCCAGTCGGCGACGAGGGTCAGGCAGGCGCGCTCCGCGGTCATCGCGGTGTCTCCTCCGTCAGGCCGCAGAACCGGCGGTAGAGGATCGGCAGCAGCACGAGAGTCAGCGAGGTCGACGACAATAGGCCGCCGATCACGACGATCGCCAGCGGGCGCTGCACTTCGGATCCGGGCCCCGATGCGAACAAGAGCGGCACGAGGCCGAATGCCGTGATGCTGGCCGTCATGAGCACGGGCCTGAGCCGGCGCATGGCGCCTTCGAAGACGATCCGGTCAGGCGTCAGTCCGCGAGCCCGCAGCTGATTGAAGTGCGACACCAGGACCACGCCGTTGAGGACCGCAATGCCGAGCAGCGCGATGAAGCCAACCGACGCCGGCACGGATAGGTACTCACCCGTCAGGACGAGGGCGAACACGCCGCCGATCAGGGCGAACGGAATATTGACGAACACGAGCAGCGCCTGCCGGATCGAGCCAAACGTCGTGAACAGAAGGACGAAGATCAGCCCGAGCGCCACCGGAACGACCACGGACAGCCGCGCGGCGGCGCGCTGCTGATTCTCGAATTGGCCGCCCCAGGTCAGACGGTAGCCCTCGGGCAGCGGGAGCTCGGCTGCGACCTTCTGCTGCGCTTCCTGGACGAAACCGACCATGTCTCGGCCGCGGACATTGGCGCGCGCGACCGACATGCGGCTGCCGTTCTCGCGCTCGATTTTCACCGGCCCGTCGACGCGGCGGATCGTCGCCACCTGCGACAGCGCGACGTGCTCGCCGGAGGGAAGGGTCAACGGCAGGTTCGGCAGGAGCGGCGGCGCGCGACGGCTCTCTTCGCTGCCGCGGATCATGATCGGCGTCCGGCGCCCGTCCTCGAGCGCGATGCCGATGGTCTGTCCCTCGATCTGGGTTCGCAGCGTGGCGGCGATCTCATCGACCGACAATCCGAGCCGGCCCGCCTCGAGGCGGTTCACGGCGACCGTGTAATACTGAGCGCCTTCATTCAGCGTGGTATAAACATCCTGAGCCCCGGGAATGCCGGACAGGATTGCCGACAGCCGGCCGGCCAGCTCGTTCAGCTTCGAGATGTCCGGCCCGAAGATCTTGACCGCGACGTCGCCGCGCACGCCGCTGATCATCTCCTGGACGCGCATGTCGATCGGCTGGGTGAAGCTGAACGAGATGCCGGGGAATTGCGCGAGGGTCCGGCGAATCTGGTCGATCAGGGCCGTCTTGTCGGTGATCCGGCGCTGGTCCTCCGGCTTCAGGACCAGAAACGTGTCCGACTGGTTCAGGCCCATCGGGTCCAGTCCGAGCTCGTCGGACCCGGTCCGCGCGACGATGGCCGAGACGTCCGGTACCTGCGCCAGGATGGCCGCCTGGATCCGCTTGTTCATGGCCAAGGCCGTGTCGAGATTGACTGAGGGCAGCATCTCAATGCTGATGATGATATCGCCCTCGTCCATGCTCGGCATGAACGTCTTGCCGACGCGGGCGTAGAGCACGCCGGCGGCGACCAGACCGGCCAGCGCCACGGCACCGACCTTGAGACCGTTCGCGAGCGACCACTCGAGAATCCGCGCATAGGCGCGCGCAGCCATGCGGATGATCCAGGGATCGCCATGTGGCACCGACTTGAGGAGGAACGACGTGGCGACCGGCACGACGGTGAGCGCCAGCAGCAGCGAGCCGGCAAGCGCGAAGATGATCGCCAATGCCACCGGAATGAACAGCTTGCCTTCGAGCCCCTGCAAGGTCAGGAGCGGCACGAAGACGATCATGATGATCAGTACGCCGGAGGCGACGGGCTGCAAGACCTCGCAGACCGAGCGGTAGATGATGTGGACCAGCGGCTTCGCCGCCGCGGCGTTATGCTTGCCGAGATTGGCCACGATGTTCTCGACCACCACCACGATGGCATCGATGAGAAGCCCGATCGCGATGGCGAGACCGCCGAGGCTCATCAGATTGGCCGACATGCCCGCCTCGCGCATGATGAGTAGCGCGATGACAACGGCGAGCGGCAACGTCAGGGCAACCACGAGCGACGCGCGCCAGTTGCCGAGGAAGACGATCAACAGTGCGACGACCAGAATGGTCGCCTCGGCCAGGGCGCGGACGACAGTCCCCACGGCACGGCCAACCAGCCGGCTGCGATCGTAGAACACGTTGATCTCGACGCTTTTCGGCAGCGACGGCTGGAGCTCCTGCAATCGCTGGCGCACGTCGCGGACGAGCTGGCCGGCATTCGCGCCGCGCAGCCCGAGCACCAAGCCTTCCACGGTCTCGCCCTGGCCGTTCATCGTGACGGCGCCGTAGCGCGTCACGGATCCGATACGCACGGTGGCGACGTCAGCGACCCGGATCGGCGTGCCGTCATGGTTGGCCACCACGATATTCCGGATGTCGTCGAGGGAGCGGATGCTGCCTTCGATGCGGACGAGCGCGCTGTCCTCGCCCTGGTTCACGCGTCCGGCGCCGTCGTTGCGGCTGTTCGCTTCGATCGCGCGCCGGAACGCCTCGGGCGTGATGCCGCGGGCGGCGAGCGCGTCGCTGTTCGGCACGATCTCGAACGCCCGGACATAGCCGCCGAGCGCATTCACGTCGGCGACGCCGGGGACGGTCCGCAACGCCGGTCGGATCACCCAGTCGAGCAGGGATCGGCGTTCGGCGAGCGAGAGGTCGGGGCTGTCGATCGTGAACATGAACATCTCGCCCAGCGGGCTGGTGATCGGTGCGAGGCCGCCGCTGACGCCGCTGGGCAGGTCGCGCGCGACCGCGGCAAGGCGCTCCGAGACCTGATTGCGCGCCCAATAGATGTCCGTCCCGTCCTTGAAATCGAGCGTGATGTCGGCCAGCGCATATTTGCTCGTCGACCGCAGGATCGTCTTGTCCGGGATGCCGAGCAGCTCGGTCTCGATCGGGACGGTGATCCTCTGTTCGACCTCCTCGGGCGTCAGCCCCGGCGCCTTCATGATGAGCTTGACCTGAACCGGCGAGACATCGGGGAACGCGTCGATCGGCAGGCTGGGCAGCACGACGACCCCCGCGCCGACGATCAGCAGCGCGCCCAACAGCACGAAGAAGCGCTGTGAGAGCGCGAATGCAACCAGACGTTCCAGCATCACTCAGCGGTCCCGAGGCCGAACAGGATGCCCCGCAATCCTGAGACGCCGCTGGTCGCGATCCGGTCCTGACCCGAAATCGCCCCGGAAACGACGACGTGGTTCTGGTCCTCGGCGAGCACCGTCACCGGAACGACGCGGAAGCCGCCGGTGGCCGCGACGAAGATCGACGCCGCTTCGCCGCGGCGGACAAGTGCCGTATCGGGAATTTCCCAGGCGGACTGACCGGCGGACAGAAACCCGATCCGGGCGGCCGCGGTCTGGCCTGGGCGCAAGGCGCCGGTGTTCGGCACTTCGGCGCGGACCATGACCGTCTGCGTGGCCGGATCGGTCGTCTCGGACACGAGCACCACGCGGCCGGGGGTGTCGTAGCCGTCGACGTCAACGCGGGCGCCGGGATGGATCGCGCGGATGCCCGAGGTCGGAACGGCAATCTCGACCCACACGGGTGACAGCTGGGCGATCTTGAGCAAGGGCGCCGATTGATCCAGCCGCATGCCTGGCGAGACGTCGACCTCGGTCACCGTGCCGTCTTCGGGCGCTGCGACCACGAGCCGCGCCGTAATCGCGGCTTCGCTGGTCAGCCTGGCAATCTCTGCATCGGACATGCCGCTCAGCCGCAGCATGTGCCGGCGCTCAGCGACGGCGATGCTCGCCTGCCGCGCTGCGGTCCGGGTGGCGTCCAGGAACCGCTCCGCCAGCGCCTGGTCCTTCACGAGAAGCTCATCGCGCCGCATCTGCTGCATGGCCAGCGCCTCCTGAGCCGCCGCGTGCAGGTATTCGCGTTGAAGCGACACGAAATTCGGGCTTTGCAGCGTCGCGAGCGTCTGCCCGCGGGTCACATGATCGCCGCGCGCGGCCGACAGGTCGACGACCATCCCGGCGACCGGCGCGGTGACCACCCATAACTGTCCAGTCGGAATGACGACGCGGGCCGGGAGCGCCATTGTCCGGTCGGTCGGGCTTGCGATCGGAGGCGCCACCCGGACCCCGAGGCTCTGCGCCTGCGCGTCGGTGACCTGCACACGCTGCTGCTGCGGGGCGCCCTGGGCATGCGCCGCGGCCGGACTCGCGAGCGACAGCACTACGATGGCGGCGCCGAGCCGCAGCGTCGGCCGCAAGCCGATATCGAAATCAAAGCGCATGACAAAGCCCATCGTCCCGGCGGCACAACCGGATGTCATAGGTTCGGGGAACCTGTACAAAATAGGCGATGCCGCCGGGCCAAGCCTTGATTCAGGTCAAACCGGCCGTTGCTGACGATCCTGCAAGAGCGCGAGCCAAAGCACTCGCGACGCTGGACAAAGCGCTAGCTTATGCCCCGCGCGCCCGAGGCCGTACGACCTGACGAATGCGTCAACGCCACACCCGGCCTCACCGGCACATCAGGGTTCCCGCTAATCGGCGAAGAAGCGGTTCTTCGGCCGTTTGAGGCCGAGATTCTCGCGCAAGGTCACCCCCTCGTATTCGCGGCGGAAAAGGCCGCGGCGCTGCAGCTCCGGCACGACTCGCTCGACGAATTCGTCGAGGCCGCCGGGCAGGTAGGGGAACATGACGTTGAAGCCGTCCGATCCCTCGCCGGCGAGCCACTCCTCCATCCCGTCGGCGATGGTGGCGGGGGTGCCGACGAAGGCGAGGCCGGAATAGCTG
>DAHUYF010000059.1 GCA_027315365.1 Rhodospirillales bacterium
TATCTCCACCGCATCGAGGAGTGCCGTTTCATCGACGGCGTCTTCGCCATGACCGCGGCTTTCGCCGCGCGCGGCTTTGCCGTGGTCATCGCCACCAACCAGTCGGGCATCGGCCGCGGCCTCTATACCGAGGCGGATTTCACGACTCTGATGAACTGGATGCGGGGCGAGTTCGCGCGCCACGGCGTCGCCATCGCCGGCGTCTATCACTGCCCCGACCACCCGACCGAGGGCGTCGGCCGCTATCGCCGCGACAATCTCTGGCGCAAGCCCGGCCCGGGAATGCTGCTGCAGGCGGCCGCCGATCTCGACCTCGACCTCGCTCGCTCCTGGACCGTCGGCGACAAGCAAGGCGATATCGAGGCCGGCCGCGCCGCCGGCGTCGGCACCCTCATCCGCTATGATCCGCTCGCGGCCGAGGCGGGGCGGCACGGCGATTTCTGGGTCGTGCCGCGGCTCGACGCGGTGACGGCGCTGCTCGAGGCGGCCGAAGGATGATCGGACCCGCCCGGTCCGTTGTCCTCGGACGGTAAAGGGAGAAGGTCGGGTGAAGGTCCTGGTCACCGGCGGCGCCGGCTTCATCGGTACTTCGGTGGTGCGCCATCTGCTCGGCGCCGGAGCGAGCGTGGTCAACCTCGACAAGCTCACCTATGCCGGCTCCAACCCGCCGCTGGGCGCGCTGGCGCCGGAGGGCCGTTACGCGCTCGAAGTCGCGGATATCGCCGAGCGCGCCGAGGTCGCGCGCATCCTCGCCCGGCACCGGCCCGACGCGGTGATGCACCTCGCCGCCGAAACCCATGTCGACCGCTCGATCGACGCGCCCGACGATTTCATCCGCAGCAATCTCGTCGGCACCTTCTCCCTGCTCGAAGCGGCGCGGCTCCATTGGCAGGGGCTGGCGGCCGAGGACAAGGCGCGCTTCCGCTTTCATCACATCTCGACCGACGAGGTGTTCGGCGCGCTCGGTCCCGACGGCCGCTTCACCGAGGAGACGCCCTACCGGCCCAACAATCCCTATTCCGCCAGCAAGGCCGGCGCCGATCATCTGGTGCGCGCCTGGGGCCGGACCTACAGCCTGCCGGTGGTGACCACCAACTGCTCGAACAATTACGGGCCGTGGCAGTTTCCCGAGAAGCTCGTGCCGCTGACCATCCTGAACGCGCTCGAGGGCAAGCCGCTCCCGGTCTACGGCGCCGGCGGCAACGTGCGCGACTGGCTCTATGTCGGCGACCACGCCGAGGCGCTGTTCCTGGTGCTGCGGCAGGGACGGGTCGGCGAGACCTACAACATCGGCGGCGGCGAGGAGCACGCGAATATCGATCTGGTGCGGCTGCTCTGCCGGCTGCTCGACGAGGCGCTGCCGGGGTCGCCGCACCGGCCGCATGAGCGGCTCATCGCCTTCGTCGACGACCGGCCGGGCCATGACTGGCGCTATGCCATGGACGACGCCAAGCTCAGGCGCGAGCTCGGCTGGCGGCCGCGCGACAGCCTGGAGAGCGGCCTGCGCAAGACGCTGCGCTGGTATCTCGACAACCGCGACTGGTGGGAGCCGATCCGCAGCGGGCGCTATCGCGGCGAGCGGCTGGGGCGCGTGCGGACGGAGGCGGCGCGATGAAGGGCATCATTCTCGCCGGCGGCTCCGGCACGCGGCTCTATCCGCTGACCCGGGTGCTCTCCAAGCAGCTGCTGCCGATCTACGACAAGCCGATGATCTATTACCCGCTGTCGGCGCTGATGCTGGGCGGCATCCGCGACATCCTGGTCATCACCACCCCGGCGGACGCGCCGCTCTACCGCGCGCTGCTCGGCGATGGCGTCCAGTGGGGCATCGCGCTCTCCTACGCCGTCCAGCCGCGGCCCGACGGGCTGGCCCGGGCGTTCCTCATCGGCAGCGACTTCCTTGCCGGCGAGGGCTGCGCCCTCATCCTCGGCGACAACCTGGTCTATGGCGACGGGCTGACCGAGATGATGCGGCGCTCGGCCGCGCGCCAGAACGGCGCCACCCTCTTCGGCTATCGCGTCGGCGATCCCGAGCGCTACGGCGTCGTCGAGTTCGATGCCGCCGGCACGGTGCTGTCGCTCGAGGAGAAGCCGCCGCGGCCGCGCTCCAATTGGGCGGTGATCGGGCTCTATTTCTACGATGGCGAGGTGGTGAAGCATGCCGCGGCGCTGAAGCCGTCGGCGCGCGGCGAGCTCGAGATCACCGATCTCAACAACGCCTATCTCAGCGCCGGCCGGCTCAGCGTCGAGCGCCTCGGCCGCGGCTATGCCTGGCTCGACACCGGCACGCATGAATCGCTGCTCGAGGCCTCGGAGTTCGTGCGCACCCTGGAAAAGCGCACCGGGCAGAAGATCGGCTGCGTCGAGGAGATCGCCTTTCGCCAGGGCTATATCGATGCGGCCCAGCTCGGGCGGCTGGCGGCGCTGGTCGATGCCAGCGATTACGGCCGCTATCTCGCGCGCCTCCTCGAGGAGCACGGCGGCGATTAGCGCTACTTCGTCCCGAACAGCCGGTCGCCGGCGTCGCCGAGGCCGGGGATGATGTAGGCGTGGTCGTTGAGGCGCTCGTCGATGGCGGCGACGGTGACGGGCACGTCGGGATGCGCCGCGGTGAAGGCGGCGATGCCTTCGGGGGCGGCCAGCAGCGCCAGGAATTGCAGCCGTCGGCAGCCCTTGCGCTTCATCACGTGCAGCGCGGCGATCGCCGAATGCGCCGTCGCCAGCATGGGATCGGTGACGATCGCCTGGCGCTCGGCGATGTCGTCGGGCAGCTTGCAGAAATACTCGACCGCTTCCAGCGTCTTGGGGTCGCGATAGAGACCGATATGGCCGACCCGGGCCGAGGGCACGAGATCGAGCAGGCCTTCGGCGAGGCCGAGACCGGCGCGCAGGATCGGCACCACCACCAGCTTCTTGCCCTCGATGAAGGGCGCCGCCATCGGCTGGATCGGCGTCTCGATGCGCCGCAAGGCGATCGGCAGGTGGCGCGTCACCTCATAGCCCAGCAGCAGGGCGATCTCGCGCAGCAGGCGGCGGAATTCGGCGGTCGGCGTCTGCCGGTCGCGCATCAGGCTGAGCTTGTGCTGCACCAGCGGGTGCGACACCACGGTGACTGGGGCGGCGGTCATGATCGATCCTCGCTCACGCTCCGGCGGCGCGCGACGGGCCGGCGCGGCTCGCGGCATATTCGGGCACCAGCGTCGCGAGCAGCGCCATCAGCCGCTCCTGCCGGCGCTCGCGCGCATGCTCGGCAAGCTCGTCGAGCGAGCGGCCGAGCATGGCGTAGTCGATGGTGCGCGGCGCGGCGAGGCGGATCCCCGCCGCCGCGGTCGGCACCGCCGGCTCGTTGGCGTAGAACAGCTCCTCGTAGAGCTTCTCGCCCGGGCGCAGGCCGATGAAGTCGATCTTGACGTCCTCGTCGGGCTTGAGGCCGGCGAGGCGGATCATCTGCCGCGCGAGGTCGACGATCTTCACCGGCTCGCCCATGTCGAGGACGAAGATCTTGCCGCGCTCCTCGCCGCCGCCCACCGCCAGCGCCGAGGCCTGCAGCACCAGCTCCACCGCCTCCCGCACCGTCATGAAGAAGCGCTGGATATCGGGATGGGTCACGGTGAGCGGGCCGCCGGCCGCAAGCTGGCGCTGGAACAGCGGCACCACCGAGCCGGTCGAGCCCAGCACGTTGCCGAAGCGCACGGTGACGAAGCGCGTGCCATCGGCCTTGCGCGATTCGATGATGTCGAGCGCCTGGCAGATGCTCTCGGCGAGGCGCTTGGTGGCGCCCATCACGTTGACCGGATTGACCGCCTTGTCGGTCGAGATCATCACCATGGCGCGCACGCCGTGGGCGCGGCAGGCCTCGGCGACGTGGCGGGTGCCGAGCACGTTGGTGAGCACGCCTTCGACCGGGTTGGCCTCGACCATCGGCACGTGCTTCAGCGCGGCGGCATGGAAGACGAGCTCGGGCCGCTCGGCGGCGACGATCTCCTCGACCCGGCCGCGATCGCGCACGTCGCCGATCAGCGCCACGCGCGGCAGCAGCGGGCGCCGCTCCGCCAGCTCGCGGTCGATGGCGTAAAGCGCGTACTCGCTGTTGTCGACCAGCGCCAGATGCGCCGGCTCGTCGGCGGCGATCTGGCGCACCAGCTCGCTGCCGATGGTACCGCCGGCGCCGGTCACCAGCACGCGGCGCCCGGCGACCAGGCTGCGCATGCGCTGGCGGTCGAGCACCGCCTGCGGCCGGCCGAGCAGGTCCTCGATGGCGATCGGCTCGACCGCCAGCCCGTCCTCGCCCACGGTGGTCTTGAACTCGGTGAGCCGCGGCAGGCGCGACAGCGGGATGGTGAGCGTATCGGCCATGTCGAGCAGGCGGCGCACGACGGCGCCGTCGAGCGACTGGGCGGCGATCAGCAGGCGCTGCGGCCGCTCGCCGCCGCGATCGAGCCGCGCCACCACCTGCGGCAGCTCGTCGATCACTCCCAGCACCGGCACGCCGGCGATCTCGCGCCCGACGCGCGCGGCGCTGTCGGCGACGATGCCGACGACGCGGAACAGCCGCTCCGGGTCGCTCGCCATCTCGCGGATGAACATGGCGGCGCCGTCGCGCGCGCCGATCAGCAGCACCGGGATGCTGCCGCGCCGGCCGTTGCGCTCCAGCACGTGCGCGAGGCCGCGATCCTTGTAGGCGCGATAGGCGAAGCGCGGCCCGCCGAGCAGCGCCATCAGCACCAGCCAATTGATGCCGGCGAGCGAGCGCGGCAGCTCGTCGAGCCGGGTGAGGACGAACATCGCCGGGAAGAACACCAGCATGACGATCGTGACCGCGCGCAGCAGCGCCACCAGGTCCGGCAGCGAGGCGTAGCGCCAGATGCCGCGATAGAGGCCGGTCCACCAGAAGACCGCGGCGGCGATCACCGCGAAGGAGACGTCGTAGATCGCCAGCAGCTGCCAGGAATAGAGCTGGATGCTGTCGCCGACGCGCAGATAGAACGACAGCAGAAAGGAGAGCGCGGCCATCGCCACGTCGTGGGCGAAGGCGGCGTTGGTCCGGCTCAGTCCCTTGATCATCGGCTGCTCACGCTGCGCCGGACGTTAGAGAAGCCGGCTTCGGGCGGCAACAGGAAAAGCGGCCGCCGGAAAAACCGTCGCGCATCGACTTCCGCCGGGCTAAACAAGGGCTTGGTGTGACATGACCTTTGTCGCAAGCAAGCTCTTCTGGGCGGTCGCGGCGCCCGGCAACCTGCTGCTGCTGCTGCTGCTGGCCGGCCTTTTCGCGATGGCGCGCAGCCGCCGGCGGCGAGGGCTGGCGCTCGCCATGGCGGCGGCGCTGGGGCTGCTGGCGATCGCGATCCTGCCGGCGGGCCAATGGCTGGTGGCGCCGCTCGAGGACCGCTTCCCGGTCCCGATCGTCCCGGCGCATGTCGACGGCATCATCGTGCTGGGCGGCGCGGTCCTGCCCGCCGTCAGCCGCGCCCACGGCCAGGTCGCGCTCGACGACGCCGCCGAACGGATCACCGGGGCGCTGGCGCTGGCGGAGCGCCATCCCGAGGCCCGGCTGGTGCTGAGCGGCGGCGACGCCTCGATCCTGCCGCGCCCCGGCGAGCAGGAGGCCGAGCTGACGCGAGCGCTGCTCATCGAGCTGGGCGTCGCGCCCGACCGGCTGCTGATCGAGGACCGCTCGCGCAACACCTACGAGAACGCGCTGTTCTCGCGCGCGCTGGCGCAGCCCAAGCCGGGCGAGACCTGGCTGCTGGTGACCTCGGCGATGCATATGCCGCGCGCCGTCGGCTGCTTCCGTCAGGTCGGCTGGCAGGTGCTGCCCTATCCCGTCGACTATCGCACCGAGGCGAGGCCGCGCCCGGATTTCCAGCTCTCCGACCACCTCGAACTCGTCGATGTCGCCGCCAAGGAATGGGTCGGCCTCGCCGCCTACCGCCTGCTCGGCCGCACCGCCGCGCTATTCCCCGGGGCTCGGCCGGTTTCCGCCAGCAGCGCGCGGTAGAGCGCCGCGCCCGCTCCGGCGCTGGTCGTGGGCCCGGCTCTCGCCCACGTTCATCGCGCCGACAGTGCCCCTCTCCCTCTGTGGGATGCCGTCATGTCGCTGATGCCTTGCGTCAAGTGTCCCGCCGGGCGCTGCGTGTTGCGCCATCTCCGCTTCGGACCCAGCGCTCCACGGCTTCGATCAAGGCCGCCGGCGCTACCGGCTTGGTCAGATATTCGTTGGCCCCAAGCTCCATCATTCCGGAGCGGACCCTGGCGTCGGTCTCGGTCGATAGTATGACAACCGGCAGCTCCACCGCGCTGGTTCGTTCGCGCACGCGCCGCAATATCTCCCAACCGCCTTCCCACCCTCCCGTTCCGGGAAAGTAGAGGTCGAGCAGTACCAAATCGCAGTTTGATCGCGACAGGAGGGCAATGACTTCGTCCGACGAACCGGCAACGTCGACCGCGTAACCTGCTTTTTCAAGGATCATTGCATACAGATTCGCGGTTACCGGCTCATCCTCGACGATGACAACGCGCGGCGGCCCGGTTCTCAATTGGCCCTCCCCTTCAGGGTGGATATCGATCCTGCATGGCGGACAAAGCCCGATGCGCCGCCGCCGCCGTCTCGGCGATGAGCGGAGCAAGGTCGCCGGTGTCGCCCCTCGCCGCGTTCATCAAAGCGCGGCTGTGGATCATCAGCTCCGTACAGCCTAGGTTCCCCGCGAGAGAGATCAGGGCATGAGCCTGCTGCGCGATGAGCTTGCGATCGGCCGTCGAGGTAATATCGCTGACCGTCTTCGGGAGTTGATCGCGGAAAAGGCCAACCAGCCTGATCACCTGGGATTGGCCCAGGTGGTTCTCGATGTCCTCCAGAATCGTGCTGTCGATAATCGGAGGAGAGGCCGCGTCCGCGGGTGCCGCCGCAGGCGGGGCTTGCGCCGCTCCCGACCATTTTGCGACGACATGCAGCAGCTCTTTGCGTTTGACGGGCTTCGATAAATGCTCGTTGGCACCGGCGGCTCGGCACCTTTCCACGTCGTCGGCCATGGCATAGGCCGTGAGCGCGACGATCGGGATGTTGCGAATCGGCTTGCCTATCTGGCGGATGCGCCGCGTCGCCGTGATGCCGTCCATCTCCGGCATCTCGATGTCCATGAGTACCACATCGAAGTTGTCTTGCTCGACCGCCTCGACGGCTTCGGTACCGTTATGCACGAGAACGACGTCATGACCCGCGTCCGTAAGAATGGTCTCCATGAGTTCCCGGATCATGTACTGGTCTTCGGCGACGAGGATGCGAGAGCGCGATCCCGCCCCCAATGCGGGTTCTTCTGTCCGTGCCGCCTGCGGTCGCATCTCTGCATAGGGGATCGTGAACCAGAAGACGCTGCCCTCGGCCCTCCGGCTCTTGACACCGATCGTACCGCCCATGGCCTCGACCAGTTGTCGAGAGATGGCGAGACCGAGACCCGTGCCGCGCGGACGCTCGCCGCGCGCGCCAAGCTGAGAAAATCGCTGAAAGAGACGCCCCTGTTGCGCCGCATCGATACCGATGCCGGTATCTCTCACCTCGAAGCGCAGCCGCGTCGCCTCGGGCTCAGGCTCCCGCGCCACCGTCAAAACGACGCTTCCGCGCTCGGTGAATTTCAGGGCGTTCGAGAGCAGGTTCAGCAAGACCTGCCGCAGACGGGTAGGATCGCCGTCTATCAGGGCGGGAAGATCCGCTGCGAACTCGCTCCTCAGCTCGATGTTCCTGGCGGCGGCTTGGGGGCGAAGGACGGCGAGCACGGCCTGCGCCACGTCGGACGGGCTCAACGGAACATGAGCCAATTCCAGCTTTCCGGCCTCTATCTTCGACATGTCCAGGAGATCGTCGATGATCGCCAGAAGCAATTCTCCGGCGTCTTTGAGCAACGTCGCCTGATGACGCTGTCGCGCCGTCAGGTCGCTGTCCAGGAGCAGTTCGGTCATGCCGATGACGGAGGTCATCGGGGTGCGAATCTCATGGCTCATGAGGGCGAGGAAGTCGGACTTCGCCTGGTTGGCCTCTTCTGCGGCGTGCTTCGCCACCAGCAGGCGGCGTTCCGCGCGTTCCGCCTCGTCGCGCTCGACCGCGCGCCGGCGAAGGACCTGCGATGCCTTGACCATGGCCTGCGCGGCTTCGTCTGCTTCCTTGATGCCGAGCGGCGGGATCGAGATCGCTTCGTTTGCGCCGAGCGCCGCGGCTCGCCCGGCCAGTGTCTCGATGGCCCCCGCGATGCGGCGGCTGATCAACTGGGCCAATGACAAGCAGACCAGCAGCAGGAGACCGGCGCCGGCTACGCTTAGCCCCAAAGAGCGCCGCAGCGCTCCCAGGGCCTCTGCCGTCGGAATGCCGATCGCCACGGCCCATCCTGAGACGGCCGAACGGCTGAAGCTGAGCTGCGACGGTACCCCTTCGAGCGTCTCGGTCTCGACCATCCCTTCGGGAACCTCCGACATGCGGCGGAGGAGAAGCGGCGTAGCCTTCCGGCCGATATACTGCTCGGCAACATGCGTGCGGGCGACGATCGTCCCGTGTCTGTCGAAGATGGCCGCAATCCAATTCGATGGCATGTTCTCTTGGCGCAGCACCTCGGCCAGTCGCTCAGGAAAGATGCCCATGGCGAGGCCATAAATTATCTTTCCGTTCGAGACGACCGGCACTTCAATGGCGATGGTGGGCTGCTTGGTGACGGTGTCTGAGAAAAGATCGGAAATGACCGGTCTACCCGTCTCGAGCGGGCGCAACAGCTGTGCCGGCTCGCTTTCGGCGGGCAGCGTCTCCCCGAACGGCCTGAGCGTATTCATGACCTGCGTCCCGCCGGGACCCACGAGCAAGATGTTTTTGCCGGCGAGGCCATGCAGCGCTTTCTGCGCCTGATCGTAGAAGTCCGCAAGATCGCCCGAGGCCAGAGAGGGCGACGTCGCAAGGACTTCCAGCGCCGATTGCGCGTCCTTCAACTCGCCATCGACGGCCTGCGTCAGCGCGCGCGCCGTGCCGATGGTGCCCCGCTCTAGGTTTGCGCGTTCGCGCTCATAGGAGCGAACGATCAACAGAGTGCCTGCCGCCCATGCCGGCAGGATGCAAGCGATGACGAGCCATGTGAGCGCCGATTGGATGGTGCGGGGACGCCGTCGTCCAAACAAGAAGCGGCTCCAGCAGCTGACCTGCATTTACTAAGGCATGATTGCACGCGAATCCAGGAGGACATTGATCCGCGTCAATTGCGCCGCGCCAACCCGCTTCACCGATTGACTGTGCCGAGCAAGGGCTTCGTGGCGCCGAGCGTTTGTCGCTTGCGGCATCGGGCCGACCGGCAAACCTCCGCCTGCGTGCGAGCCGAAGTTTCGCAACTTCCGGTTCGGGCGACGGCGTCCCCCTATGGTGTTTATGGTGTTCCGCCCCGCCGGTTTCCCCCGGCACCGCGCGGTAGAGCGTCACCGTCGCTGGCCGCGATAGCATGGCGGCCCCTCGCACGCGTGATCAAGATCGCTGCCCGTGTGGTGGGGGCACCGCTCGCATCCGCCTCTGGCTGCCGACGACTCACCCGGATGCCGCGAGCTTCCGATTGCTCGCCGTCGCTTTGCCGCCGCCGGGCCATGAGCGTCGGGGCACTGTCGCCTCGTCAACCAGCTCCCGCAACCTCCTACCCTCGAACAATCGAATTGCGATCAGCGTCATCGCCGACGCCTCGGACCACCGTGCCCGGTGTCCAAAAAATCTCCGCATAGAGAGTTTTGCGCTGCCATGGCGGCTACGAACGGGTAGTGGCGAAGGTGGCCGGGGTTTGCCTTTATACGGCTTATACGGCCCCCTCAATCGTCGTCGCGCACCACATATCTTTTAGCCTTCTTCTTGGAAAAATACATCGCCGCCAGCTTATCGAGCTTATAGACTTCATATCCGTCCTGGTCCACGAACTTGCCGCCGCGATCGACAAGAGCGGAGGACCGGGTAACGCTCTTGATTTTTTTCTTTAGTCTGACTTTGATCTTTTCACCCTTTCCCTTCGAGCTTCTGGCAGAAACTTTTTTCCCCCTTAATGCCCCTTTCCATCCGTACGTCGCATAGGGGTGGAGATTAGCCAATCTCCAGATCGCGAGTGCGAGATCCTTGATGGAAGCAGTGTCGATCTCGCCCGCCACTTTGGCGTGACCATTGCTGTATTCGCTGATGCATTTGCCAAGCTTGGCCAAGTTCTCTTCGCTGACGCCCTCATCTTGAAGGATCTTTTTGAATTGGTCGGGCGTCGGCATTTTGGCGAAGTACGCCTTTAGGCCGGCTCTGTCGTCACGCGCCACAAAGTCTTCGAACACCGCACGATAGACCACATTTGCTACAGTATGCGGCCCCTCGTTCACCACGGGGTTTCCACCCCGAGCAAGAGCGAAGGAGTAGAGCGTCGGCATTTTCGGCCGCTCCTGAAAATGCACCCACTCCTGATCTACGGTCGTTTCATCATCGTCGGTCAATTCGTCGACATCTTCGACATCGGCCTTCAGGACCGCCCGTTGTACAGCCGATGCGCGAAACGGCGGGGGCGCGACTAATGGCGAAACGACCGGCAGCGCGATTTTGGTCTGAATGAATGCGGGACCATATTTCGTCGGCGGCGGCGGTGTTCCGCCGCCACCCACGGACGAATGCGGCAATGCGATTTTTGCCTGAGTGGAAGTCCCGCCGTATTTCGTCGGTGGCGGTGGTGTTCCGCCGCCTCGCACCGACGAATGCGACAGCACCGCGCTTCCCGGCGGGACGGTTTGCTTGGTTTGCAGCAGACGGGGCGAGGCGAAGACGACAGGCGGCGGCATCGCGCGCGGGGCGCCTTGCTCAACCGCCGGTTTGGGCTGAAGCAAGCTATGGGGGGCGTAGCGTGTCGGCGGCGGCAAGAAGCGTGGAGCGCCCAAAGTACCTCCGGCTCAATTCCGGCCCGAGAATATCATGGCTTACGGTTGGGCCAAAGCTGACACCGCCACGCATGCCGGCATCGTCGCTTTTCCGCTCGCGGCATTCCGCCTATTCCGCTCATGGCGTCCCATCCCGGCCCATCGCGTCGAGCACCGCGCGGTAGAGCGCCACCGTCGCGGCGCCCACGGCATCGGCGGCGAGATCGGTCTCGACCAGCGCGCGGCTCGCCGCGCCGAAGCGGCGGCGGAGATCGGCATCGCGCATCAGCCGCTCCAGCGCCGCGGCCAGCGCGTCGGCGTCGTCGGGTGGCACCAGCAGCGCGTTGACGCCCGCGCGCGCGATCTCGCGGCAGCCGGGCACGTCGCTGGCGATCAGCGGCCGCGCCATGGCGGCGGCTTCGAGCAGCGCCTTGGGCAGACCCTCGCGGCGCGACGGCAGCACCGCGATATGGGCGCTGCGCCAGAGCTCGCGGATGTCGTCGACCTGACCGAGCCAGGCGATGCCGGGAAGCGCGCGCCAGCCTGCCAGCGTCGCGGCGTCGATCGAGCTCGGATTCTCGGGATCGGCGGTGCCGGCGACGGCGAGGCGGAGATCGAGGCCGCGGCGCCGCAGGCGCTGCTGCGCCTCGACCAGCGTGGCGATGCCCTTGTCGGCGAGCAGCCGGCCGGCGAAGCCGGCGACCACCGGCGGCGGCGGCTCGGGCGCGGGCGCGAAGCGCGCGAGGTCGATGCCGGAGCCGCGGATGACCGCGATGCGCGGCGCCGCTTCGGGGTTGAGCCCCAGCAGCAGGCGCCGGTCGTCGTCGTTCTGCACGATGATGCGGCTGTTGCGGCGCTCGATCAGCCGCGCCAGCATTGCGCTCACCGGCCGGCGCAGCAGCCGCGCGCGCAGGCTGGGCGAACTCGCGACGAAGCCGAAGCCGGTGACGGCGTTGACCACCGCCGGCACCCGGGCGAGGAATGCCGCAAGGCTGCCGAGCACGGCGGGCTTGAGCGCCACGTGATGCACGAGGTCGGGCCGCTCGCGGCGGTAGAGGCGCACGATCTCGGCGATGGCGGCCAGGCTCGCCCAGGGGCCGGCGGCGCCGCGGCGCCAGCGCAGCGGATGGAGCGCGAAGCCTTCGCCGCGGATGCGCTCGCCATGGGCGGCGACGCGGGTCGCCACCCCGACCTCGAAGCCGGCGCGCTGCGCCGCCCGCGCCATCGGCAGCCGGTGCGACCAGAAATACCAGTCCTCGGTTACGAGATAGAGGAGCTTGGGGCGCGCCCGGCTCATCGCCGGCTCTCGCGATACCAGCGCGCGGTGGCGGCGAGCCCGTCGTCGAGCGGCACGAGCGGCCGCCAGCCGAGACGCTCGCGCGTCGCGCGGTCGTCGACCCGCAGCGAGGCGAGCAGCCGGTCGGCGGCGCCGGCGCGCCCG
>DAHUYF010000087.1 GCA_027315365.1 Rhodospirillales bacterium
TGGGGCTGCTGCGTCCGGGCGTGCCGCGCCGGCTGGCGGCGGCGGCGGCGCTGCTGCTCGCCTTCCTGGTGCCGGCGACGCTCGCCGCGCCGCCGCCGCCCGCGGCGGGCGATGCGTTCTGGCGCGGCTTCGACCGCGCCGCCATCGACCGGCTGGTGGGCCGGGGGCAGGTCGTGTTCGTCGACGTCACTGCCGATTGGTGCATCACCTGCAAGGTGAACAAGGAACTGGTGATCGATCAGTCGGCGGTGCGCCACCGCCTCGAGCAGCCGGACGTCACCGCCATGCGCGCCGACTGGACGCGGCCGAGCGCGGCGATCGCCGACTATCTGCGCAGCTTCGGCCGCTACGGGATTCCCTTCAATGCGGTCTACGGGCCTGGCCTGCCGCAGGGCCGGGCACTGCCGGAGATCCTCACCCCCGAGCAGGTGCTGCAGGCGCTGGCCGATGCTGCGGGTCCTGGCAGGCTCGCGGAATCGCCCCGGTAAACTTGCCGGGAGCGCCGGCGGGCGGGAGTGATTTCCGCGTGCCGACCGTCTATGGTGAGCGCCTCATGGACGTGCCCATGGCCAGATTGCGAAAAACGACAGAAGGGGAAAGGCAATGACCATCAAGGTTGGCGAAAAGGTCCCGGCGGTGAAGCTCAAGCAGATGACCCCGGAAGGCATGAAGGACGTCGATACCGGCGAATTCTTCAAGGGCAAGAAGGTGGTGCTGTTCGCGCTGCCCGGCGCGTTCACCCCGACCTGCTCGGCCAAGCACCTGCCGGGCTTCGTCGAGAAGGCGGCCGAGCTCCGCTCGAAGGGCGTCGACGCCGTCGCCTGCCTCTCGGTCAACGACGCCTTCGTCATGAACGCCTGGGGTAAGCAGCAAAACGCCGACGGCAAGGTGCAGATGCTCGCGGACGGCAACGGCGATTTTACCCGCGCCGTCGGCCTCGAGATGGACGGCAGCGGCTACGGCCTCGGCCAGCGCTCGCAGCGCTATGCCATGATCGTGCAGGACGGCGTGGTCAAGGCGCTCAACGTCGAGAAGCCCGGCGCCTTCGAGGTGTCGAGCGTCGAGGCGGTTCTCAAGGCGCTTTAGGCAAACGCGCCTGGCGCGTTCGTCCGCGGCGGCGCCAGCGATTGCGCAGCAATCGCGAGAGCCGCACAGTGTGGATCAGCCAAACGGCCGCTCCTCCGGAGCGGCCGTTGCGTTGCTCACCGCCGCTTCTTCCGCTTGGGCGCGGTCGCCGGTTCGGCGTCGAGCGCGGCGGCGTCGCGCGCCTGGGCGATGGCAAGGCGGGCGAGCGCATCGGCGCGCTCGTTTTCGGGATGGCCGGAATGGCCGCGGATCCAGAACCATTCGACCTTGTGCAGCTTCATCGCCGCCTCCAGGCGCACCCAGAGGTCGATGTTCTTGACCGGTTTCTTGTCGGCGGTCTTCCAGCCGCGCGCCTTCCAGGCATGGATGAAGCGAGTGATGCCGTCGCGCAGGTACTGGCTGTCGGTGTGGACATGCGCCGTGCTCGGCCGCTTCAGCGCCTCGAGCGCGGCGATCGCTGCCATCATCTCCATGCGGTTGTTGGTGGTCGGACTCTCCGCTCCCATCAGCTCGCGCTCATGCGCACCGTAGCGCAGGATGGCCCCCCAGCCGCCGGGACCGGGGTTGCCGCTGCAGGCGCCGTCGGTGAAGATCTCGACGATTCGCCGCGCCGGCGGGTCCTCGGTCCCGCTCACGCGTCGAGCCCGTAGGCCGAGGGCTGCGTGACGCTGCGGTGAAAGCGCAGCTTCTGCAGGTATTCGAGCGGATCCTTCGGCCGCACGAAAGCGCCCGAGGGATGGTTCAGCCAATCGTAGAGCCGGGTCAGCAGGAAGCGCAGCGCGCTGCCGCGGGCGAGCAGCGGCAGTGCGGCGAACTCGTCGGCGGAAAGCGGCCGCACCGCGCGGTAGTTCGCCAGCATCAGGCGCGCCTTGGTGACGTTGAAGCTGCCGTCGGTCTCGAAGCACCAGGCGTTGAGGCAGATGGCGAGGTCGTAGGCCAGAAAATCGGTGCAGGCGAAATAGAAGTCGATCAGTCCCGAGACCGCTTCGTGGCGGAAGAACACGTTGTCGGGAAAAAGGTCGGCATGGATGACGCCGCTCGGCAGGTCGCGCGGCCAGCAGCGTTCGAGCGCGTCGATCTCGGTGCCGAGTTCCTCGGCGAGGCCGGGTCGCACCTCATGCGCGCGCGCGCGGCAGGCCTCGAACAGGCCGCGCCAGCCGGCGACTGAGAGATTGTTGTCGCGGCGCAGCGCGAAGGCGGCGCCGGCGAGATGGAGCTTCGCCAGCGCATCCCCGACGCCGGCGCAATGGACGGGAAGGATGCGGCGCGGCCACATGCCGTCGAGGAAGCTGACCAGCGCCGCCGGGCGGCCGCAGAGCCGCCTGAGCGCCACCCCGTCCTTCGCCTTCACCGGCGTCGGGCAGGCGATGCCGTGCGCCGCCAGATGCTCCATGAGCGCGATGAAGAAGGGCAGATCGGCGGGCGCGACGCGCTTCTCGTAGAGCGTCAGGATGTAGCTGCCGGCCTCGGTGCGCAGCAGGAAATTCGAGTTCTCGACACCTTCGGCGATGCCCTTGCACGAGACGACCTCGCCGATCGCGTAATCGGCGATGAAGGCGCGCAGCTCCTCGTCGGGCACGTCGGTGTAGACCGCCATGGCCGCTCAGACGCTCCTCACTGCAGCGGCCGCGGCAGGTTGAAGCGCACTTCCTCGCGTGCGACGGCGACCTCCTCGATCGCCACCTCGTAGTGGCGCCGGCAGGCGTCGACCACCTCCTCGACCAGCGCCTCCGGTGCCGAGGCGCCGGCGGTCAGTCCCAGGCACTCGGCACCCGACAGGAACGCCCAATTGATGTCGCAGGCGCGGCCGATCAGCGCCGAGCGGTGGCAGCCGCTTTGCCGCGCCACCTCGACCAGCCGGAGCGAGTTCGAGGAGTTGGGCGCGCCGACCACCAGCAGCCGGTCGGCGCGCTGGGCGATCGCCTTCACCGCCTGCTGCCGGTTGGTGGTGGCATAGCAGATGTCGTCGTGCTTCGGCTCGTGGATGTTCGGGAAGCGCGCCCTGAGCGCGGCGACGACGCAGCGCGCGTCGTCGATCGAGAGCGTCGTCTGCGTGACATAGGCGAGCTCTGCCGCCGCGTCGAGCGCGAGCCGCGCCACGTCCTCCGCCGTCTCGACCAGCAGCACCGCGTTCGGCGGGAGCTGCCCCATCGTGCCGACGACCTCGGGATGGCCGGCATGGCCGATGAGGATGATGCGGCGTCCGAGCGCGAAATGACGCTCGGCCTCGCGATGCACCTTGCCCACCAGCGGGCAGGTGGCGTCGAGCCGGACGAGATGCCGGCGCGCGGCGGCGTCGGCCACCGCCTTGGGCACGCCATGGGCCGAGAACACCACGGCGGCGCCTTCGGGCACGTCGTCGATCTCCTCGACGAAAATCGCGCCCTTGCGCTGCAGCGCCGCGACGACGAAGCGGTTGTGGACGATCTCGCGGCGGACATAGATCGGGGCGCCGAAGCGCTCGAGGCCGCGCTCGACGATCTGCACCGCGCGCTCGACGCCGGCGCAGAAGCCGCGCGGACCAGCGAGCAGGATGGTCAGCGGCGCTTTGGTCATCGTCATGTCCCTTGCGAAGCCGGACGGGTCCGGGACTCCTGGCGTCCCGGAACCCTTGTGCGGCGCTCGGCGGTCGAATAGAGTTCAGCGCGCTTCGAGCCTGCGGCGGCCGTCCGGCGTCGATGGGGGGCACGTTAGTACACCGAGGATGCGGGGGGAAGAGGGGGATGAGCGGACCACGGGCGGCGCGCGAGAGCCCTTATGTCCTGGCTGCCGAGGCTGGGCGTGAGTACTGGTGGTGCGCCTGCGGCTTGAGCCGGTCGCAACCGCTGTGCGACGGCTCGCATCGCGGCAGCGGCGTGACGCCGGTGTCGTTCACCGCCAGCGCCGACGGCGACCTCTGGCTGTGCGGCTGCAAGCGTACCGCTGCCAAACCTTTCTGCGACGGCTCGCACAACCTCGCGTGATGCGGACGCACCGGTTCAGCATTATCCCGCTCTGCCTGCTCGCGCTCGCCGCCGCGGGCTGCGCCAGCGGCGGCAAGTCGGTCGGCAAGCTCACCTGCCCGACCGCCTTCATCGCGCCCCACCTCGACCGCTACGTCGTCCTGCGCCAGGGCGCCGCCTCCGCCGCCAATCCCAACGACATCGCGTTCGGCGTCAAGCTCGCCGACGTTCGGTCGAACTGCCGCCACGAGCCCTCCGGCGTGCGCGTCACCACGCTGCTCACCTTCGTCGTGGCGCGCAACGATCCCAGTCTCCAGCACGGCGATTTCACCTACTTCGTCGCCGTGGCCGACGGGCAGGAGAACGTCCTGGCGAAGCAGAACTTCGCGCTGCGCGTCAACTTCGCGGCGCGGCAGAAAGAAGTGAGGGTGAGCGAGGAGATCACCGAGCATCTGCCGGTGAAGGACGTCTCCGTCGTCGGCACCTACGGGGTGGTCGTCGGCTTGCAGATCAGCCAGGAACAGCTCGACCTCAACCGCAAGCGCTCATAGGCGCGGCCGCCGCGCTTGTTCGCGAGCGGGATAAGGGCTAAGGTAATACCCTGCCGTCGCACCCCGATGGGAGAGACCGGGACACGTCCCGGCGCCGAAGGAGCAACCGCCCCGGAAACTCTCAGGCAAAAGGACCGTTGGGGGAAGGGCACTCTGGAAAGCAGGCGCGCGCGCCTTTCGCGCTCGCCTCACCGACGAGGTAACCCGGCCGCCTTCCGAGCGTCCGGTGAATCTTTCAGGTCCTGGGACAGAGGGGGCGTCGGTCGCAGGCGAGCGGCCGGCGACGCCTGTTGTCCCGAGGATCGATGGTCGAGAATCCGCTTCAGCGCACGCCGCTTCACCGGCTTCACGTCAGCCTCGGTGCCAAGATGGTGCCGTTCGCGGGCTATGACATGCCGGTGCAGTACCCCTCCGGCATCATGGCGGAGCATCTCCACACCCGTGCCCGGGCGGGGCTGTTCGATGTCTCGCATATGGGCCAGGCGCGCCTGGTTGGCGCCGGCGCGGCCGAGGCGCTGGAGCGGCTGGTGCCCGGCGACATCAAGGGGCTGGCGCCGGGGCGGATGCGCTACACGCTTTTCACCAACGACCGCGGCGGCATCCTCGACGACCTCATGGTGACGCAAGCGGACGATCACCTGTTCCTGGTCGTCAACGCCGCGTGCAAGGCGCAGGACTTCGCGCATCTCCAGCGCCATCTCGGAGCCGCAGCGATGACGCCGCTGGCGGATCGCGCGCTGCTGGCGCTGCAGGGGCCCGCGGCGGCAGCGGTGCTGGCGCGGCTCGCGCCGGGCGCTCCGGGGCTCGCCTTCATGAGCGGCGCCGCGCTGGCGGTGGACGGGGTCGCCTGCTTTGTCACCCGCTCCGGCTATACCGGCGAGGATGGGTTCGAGTTGTCGGTGCCGGCGGACGCGGCCGAGCGCTTGGCGCGGCGGCTGCTCGCCGAGCCCGAGGTCATGCCGGTCGGGCTCGGCGCGCGCGACTCGCTGCGGCTCGAAGCCGGACTCTGCCTCTACGGCCACGACATCGACGAGACCACGACCGTCGTCGAAGCCGATCTCGCCTGGGCGATCCAGAAGCGCCGGCGCGCCGAAGGCGGCTTTCCCGGCGCCGCGGCGATCGCCCGCGAGCTGGCCGCGGGCGCGGCGCGCAAGCGCGTCGGCATCCGGCCCGAAGGTCGCGCCCCGGCGCGCGAGGGCACCGAGATCACCGACGACACCGGCGCAACCGTCGGCCGCATCACCAGCGGCGGCTTCGGCCCCTCGGCCGACGGGCCGGTCGCCATGGGCTATGTCGCGGCCTCGCGGGCCGCACTCGGCAGCGCGCTCAAGCTTATGGTGCGCGGCACGCCCCGGCCGGCGCGCATCGCGCCGCTGCCTTTCGTCCCCCACCGCTATCACCGTGGCTGAGCCGCGGTTGCGAGGAGCGCCATGAGCACCATCAAGTACACCAGGGATCACGAATGGATTCGGATCGAGGGCGATGTCGCCGTGATCGGCATCACCGACTACGCCCAGAGCCAGCTTGGCGACGTCGTCTATGTCGAGCTGCCCGAACTCGGCCGCCGCGTCGAGCAGGGCAAGGAAGCGGCGGTGGTCGAATCGGTGAAGGCGGCGAGCGAGGTCTACGCGCCGATCTCGGGCGAGGTGATCGCGGTCAACGACGCGCTGTCGGGCGAACCCGGCAAGATCAACGGCGATCCCCAGGGCGAGGGCTGGTTCCTCAAGCTGCGCATCGCCAATCCCAAGGAACTCGACGGGCTGATGGACGCCAAGGCCTACGCCGCCTTCGTCGAGGACCTGCACTGATGCGCTATCTGCCGCTGACCGACGAGGACCGCGGCGCCATGCTGGCGGCGATCGGCGCGGAGAGCGTCGCGGCGCTGTTTCGCGACGTGCCGCGCGCGGCGGCGCTGGAGCGACCGCTCGATCTGCCGCTCGCCCTGGGCGAGATCGAGGTCGAGCGCGCGCTGGCGCGCATGGCGGCGCGCAATCTGCCGGCATCGGCGGTGCCGAGCTTCCTCGGCTGCGGCTCCTATCGGCACCACGTGCCGGCGGCGGTCGACCACCTCATCCAGCGCGGCGAGTTCCTGACTTCCTACACGCCCTACCAGCCCGAAGTGTCGCAAGGCACCCTGCAGTCGATGTTCGAGTTCCAGACGCAGGTGGCGCTGATCACCGGCATGGAGGTGGCCAACGCCTCGATGTATGACGGCGCGACCGCCTGCGCCGAGGCGGTGATGATGGCCAATCGCCTGACGCGCCGGCACCAGGCGATCCTCGCCGGCGACCTCCATCCGCATTACCGCGAGACGACACAAACCTATGCGCGGTTCGGCGGCTTCGCCATCGACGCGCGCGCTCCCGATCCGCTGGCGGCCGAGGGTCTCGGCGCGCTGGTCGGGAGCGACACGTCCTGCGTCGTGGTGCAGAATCCCGGCTGCTTCGGCCAGGTGCACGACCTCTGCACGCTTGCCGAGGCATGCCATCGCGCCGGCGCGCTCCTCGTCGTCGTCGTCACCGAGGCGGTGTCGCTGGGGCTGGTCAGGCCGCCCGGCGAGATGGGCGCCGACATCGTCGCGGGCGAGGGCCAGTCGCTGGGCAATGCGCCCGCCTTCGGCGGCCCGCATCTCGGCCTCTTCGCGGCGCGCGAGAAGTTCGTGCGCCAGATGCCGGGCCGGCTGGTCGGCGAGACCGTCGACGCGGCGGGCCGACGCGGCTTCGTGCTGACGCTCTCGACGCGCGAGCAGCATATCCGCCGCGAAAAGGCGACGAGCAACATCTGCACCAATTCCGGCCTGTGCGCCCTGGCCTTCACCATCCACATGGCGCTGCTGGGCGAAGCGGGGTTCACGCGGCTCGCCCGGATCAACCACGCCCACGCGGCGGCGCTCGCCGACCGGCTGGCGGGCTTGCCCGGGGTGCGGCTGCTGACGCAGCGCTTCTTCAACGAGTTCACGCTGCGCCTGCCGCGACCAGCGGCGCCGGTGGTCGAAGCGCTCGCCGGGCGCGGGGTGCTTGCCGGCGTGCCGGCCAGCCGGCTGTGGCCGGGCCGGAAGGAACTCGCCGACCTGCTGATCATCGCTGCCACCGAGACCAACACCGAGGACGACATGGCCGCATTGACCGAGGGCTTGCGCGAGGCGCTGCGATGAGCCAGTGGAGTCAAGCGCTCAGCGGTTTCGCCCGCGACGCGGCGGCCGAACCTGCCATCGGCGGCAATCGCGGGCTGCAGCTCGAGGATCCCTTGCTGTTCGAGCAGGACGCCCCCGGGCGGACCGGCGTCGACCTGCCGGAGCCGCCGGCGGCCGACCGTCTCGGGGCGCTGCGGCGCCAGGGCCCGATCGGCCTGCCCGGCCTCAGCGAGCCGCAGGTGGTGCGGCACTTCATGCGCGCCTCGCAGAAGAATTACGGCATCGATATGGGGCTTTATCCGCTCGGCTCCTGCACCATGAAGCACAATCCGCGCCTCAACGAGAAGCTGGCGCGGCTGCCGGGCTTCGCCGACATCCATCCGCTGCAGCCGGAATCGACGGTGCAGGGGGCGCTGGAGCTGATCGACGCGCTCGCCTTCTGGCTCAAGGCGCTGACCGGCATGCCGGCGGTGGCGATGAGCCCGGCGGCGGGCGCCCATGGCGAACTCTGCGGCATGATGTGCATCGCCGCCGCGCTGGCGGCCCGCGGCGAGCGGCGCCAGCGGGTGTTGGTGCCGGAATCGGCGCATGGCACCAACCCGGCGACGGCGGCGACCTGCGGTTTCGCCGTCGAGGCGATCCCGGCCAATGAGCGGGGCCGAATCGACCTGGTCGCGCTCAAGGCGAAGCTCGCGCCCGATGTCGCCGCGATCATGCTCACCAACCCCAACACCTGCGGCCTGTTCGAGGACGAGATCCTGGCGATCGCCGAGGCGGTGCATGCCGTGGGGGCTTATTTCTATTGCGACGGCGCCAATTTCAATGCGCTGGTGGGCCGCGTGCGGCCGGGCGATCTCGGCATCGACTGCATGCATCTCAACCTGCACAAGACTTTCTCGACGCCGCATGGCGGCGGCGGCCCGGGCTCGGGGCCGGTGGTGCTGGCGGCAAGCCTCGCCGGCTTTGCGCCGCTGCCCTGGGTGGTGCATGGCCCGGCGGGCTTTCGCCTGATCGAGCAGGCCGAGGGGCCGGCGGCGCAGGCGATCGGCCGGATGAAGGGCTTTCACGGCCAGATGGGCATGTTCGTGCGCGCGCTCGCCTACATCATGAGCCACGGCGCCGACGGGATGCGCCAGCTCTCGGGCGATGCGGTGCTGAACGCCAACTACCTGCTGGCGCGGCTCGGGGACGTGCTTACCGCCTCGTACCCCGGCCCCTGCATGCACGAGGTGCTGTTCGATGACCGCTTCCTGCGGGACAGCGGCGTCACCACGCTCGACTTTGCCAAGGCGCTGACCGATGAGGGCTTCCACCCGATGACCATGTACTTCCCGCTGGTCGTCCACGGCGCGCTGCTGATGGAGCCGACCGAGAGCGAGAGCAAGGCTTCGCTCGACCGCTTCATCGCCGTGGTGCGCGCGCTGGCGGCGCGGGCCAAGGCGGGCGACGCCGCCGACTTCCACGCCGCGCCGCGCTTCACGCCGCGCCGCCGGCTCGACGAGACGGCGGCGGCACGCAAGCCCGTGCTGCGCTGGCGGAAGGCGGCCGAAGCGGCGGAGTGACGCGCCGGCGGCTTTTAGTCCCGGTCGCGCGGTTCGGCCTCGGCGATCCGCTGCCGCGCCTCGCTGATGATCTCGCGGAGATCACGCGGATCGACGCCGTCGCTCTCCATCAGCGCGTGGGTCAAGGGATCCTCGAGCATCTGAGAGAGCGGCGGCTCGCAATGAAAGTGTCCCATCGTCCCGTCTCCTGTCGCTCCCCTCACGGATTATACGGGTTGCACACGCGCTTTATTCCCCGCGGCGTGCAAGTTTTTTTGCCGGCGGCGGCCGCGACGGGCGGCGGTGCCGCGAGCGGCAGGGTCCGGAGCAGGCTGGGGCGATGGCGCGCGGGGCGAGAGACAAGGCGGCGGACGGTCAGGCGCGCAGCTTTCCCGCCTCGGGGCTGCCGGGCCGCGCATTCCGCGCCTGCGGGGTCGTGCGTCCGGCGACCTCGACCTCTTTCACGGCCTGCTGGCGCTGTCCTACCTTGTCTTCAACGTCATCTTCGCCGTGCTCTATCTGCTCGCCGGCGGCGGCATCGGCAACGCCCGGCCCCGTTCCTTTGGCGATGCGTTCTTTTTCAGCGTCCAGACCATGGCGACGATCGGCTATGGCCAGATGTACCCGCAGTTGCTCGCCGCCAATCTGCTGGTCTGCCTGGAGGTGCTGCTCGGTATGAGCGGCCTGGCGCTCGCGACCGGGGTGATCTTCGCTCGCTTCTTGCCGCCGACGGCGCGGGTGCTGTTCAGCCGGATCGCCGTCGTCGGGCCTTACGACGGGGTGCCGACGCTGATATTCCGCGCGGCCAATCAGCGGCGCGATCAGATCCTCGAGGCGCCGGTGAGCGTCTCGCTGCTGCGCGACGAGCAGGCCAGCGAAGGGACTGCCATGCGGCGCTTCCACGATTTGGCGCTGATGCGGGCGGCGCACGCCGATGTTCTCCCCGACCTGGATGGTGATGCACCGCATCGACGAAAGGAGCCCGCTCTACCGTGCGACGGCGCAGACGCTCGCCGCGGCGCGCGCCGAGATCGTCGTCACCTTGATCGGGCTCGACGCCACCTTTGCGCAGACGGTGCACGCGCGCCACTCCTACATCGCCGGCGACATCGTCTGGAACGGGCGTTTCGCCGACATCCTCGGCTTCGGCGAGGATGGCAGGCGGGTCGTCGACTTGCGCCGTTTTCACGATCTCGCTGAGAGCGGCGAGTGAGGCGGCGCCGGGCGGCGTTGACAAGCGCGCGAGGCGCCGCTTTGAATGGCGCGCGCTTCCGAGCGCCTTGGGGGACCGGGATGATCGCTCGCCTCGCCTTATGCTTCAGCCTCGCCGTCCTCCTGGCCCAGACCGCGGCGCGCGCCGACGACGGCAAGACGCTCAACATCTACAACTGGTCCGATTACATCGCCGACGACACGGTCTCGCGCTTCGAGGCCGAGACCGGCATCAAGGTGCATTACGACGTCTACGACAACAACGAGACGCTCGAGACCAAGCTGATGGCGGGCCATTCCGGCTACGACCTGGTCGTCCCCTCGGCGATGCCGTTCATGGCGCGCGAGATCGAGGCCGGCGCCTTCCAGAAGCTCGACAAGACGAAGCTCTCCAACTACGGCAATCTCGATCCGCAGATCCTCGGTTTCGCCGCCGGCGCCGATCCCGGCAACCAGTACGGCGTGCCTTATCTCTGGGGCACCACCGGCATCGGCTACAATCCGGCCAAGGTGAAGGCGGCGCTGGGGCCCAATGCGCCGGTCGACAGCCTCAAGCTGATCTTCGATCCCGCCAATGCCAGGAAGCTCGCGGCCTGCGGCATCTCGCTGCTGGACACGCCGCAGGAGATGTTTCCGGCGGCGCTGGCCTATCTCGGCCAGCCGCCGCTGAGCCGCGAACCGAAGGACTTGCAGCAGGCGGCCGACGCGGTGCTGGCCATCCGCCCCTACATCCGCAAGTTCCATTCCTCGCAATACATCAACGACCTCGCCAACGGCGATCTCTGCGTCGCCTTCGGCTATTCCGGCGACGTGATCCAGGCCAGGAACCGCGCCGCCGAAGCCAAGAACGGCGTCGAGATCGCCTACGCCATCCCCAAGGAAGGCGCGATGCTGTGGGTCGACATGATGGCGATCCCGAAGGACGCGCCGCATCCGGAGAACGCGCTGCGCTTCATCGATTTCATCCTGCGGCCGGAGATCATCGCCGCGATCTCCAACACGGTCGCCTACGCCAATCCCAACCAGCTCGCCGGCGACCTCGTCGACGAGGATATCCGCAACAATCCCGGCATCTATCCGCCGCCGGAGATCCGCGCCCGCCTGTTCTTCGACAAGCTGGCGACGCCGCAATACGACCGGCTGCGGACCCGCGCGTGGACCAAGGTGAAGACCGGCACGTGATCGCGCCTGCCGCGACGCGTCCGGCGCCGCAAGCCTCCTATCTGCGCATCGAAGGCGTGGCGAAGCGCTTCGCGCCCGGCGTGCCCGCTGCGGTCGACGGCGTCTCGCTCGACATCGCGGCCGGCGAATTCTTCGCGCTGCTCGGACCCTCGGGCTGCGGCAAGACCACGCTGCTGCGCATGCTCGCCGGCTTCGAGACGCCGGACGAGGGCCGCATTCTCATCGACGGCGTCGATATGGCGGGCGTGCCGCCCTATCGCCGCCCGGTCAACATGATGTTCCAGTCCTATGCGCTCTTTCCGCATATGACGGCGGCGGCGAATGTGGGGTTCGGGCTGAAGCAGGATGGTGTGCCCGCGGCCGAGCGCGAGGCCCGCGTCGCGGCGATGCTCGACCTCGTCAAGCTCGCGCGGCTCGCCGGCCGCAAGCCGCACCAGCTCTCCGGCGGCGAGCGCCAGCGCGTGGCGCTTGCCCGCGCGCTGGCGCAGGAGCCGAAGCTGGTGCTGCTCGACGAGCCGCTGGCGGCGCTCGACCGCAAGCTGCGCGAGGAGACGCGCTTCGAGCTGGTGCGCATCCAGCAGCGCGTCGGCATCACCTTCCTGATGGTGACGCATGACCAGGAAGAGGCGATGAGCATGGCGTCCCGCATCGCGGTGATGGCGCAGGGCCGCATCGTCCAGCTCGGCACGCCGCAGGAGATCTACGAGACCCCGGCCAACCGCTTCGTCGCCGACTTCATCGGCGGCGTCAACCTGTTCGAGGGCCGCGTGCTGCGCGCCCAGGGCGGCCTCCTGGAGGTGGAATGCGCCGAGGCCGGCACGACGCTCTTCGTCGAGCACGGGGCGCTCCCCGCGGGCAGCGCCGTGGCGGTCGCGGTCCGACCCGAGAAGCTCGTCCTTGCCCCGCCGGCGGGTGCGGTGAACCGTCTCCAGGGCCGCGTGCGGGGCGCCGCCTATCGCGGCGAGGCCTCGACCTACGAGGTCGAGCTCGCCGGCGGCAAGCTGCTGCGGGTGACGCTGGTCAACGCCGCGCGCCGCGCGCCGCCCTACGGTGCGGGCGAGGCGGTGGCGCTCGCTTTCGCGCCGGCGGCGGCCGTGGTGCTGGCGCCATGAGCGCGGCGATGCGGCGGCGCGCCGTCCTGGCGCTGCCTTACCTCTGGCTGGTGCTGTTCTTCCTCGTGCCGTTCCTGATCGCGCTCAAGATCAGCGTCGCCGACAGCGTGATCGGCATCCCGCCCTATTCGCCGCTGGTCGAGGCCGGCGCCCAGGGCTGGCACCTGCACCTCAGCGCCGACAGCTATGACCGTCTGGCGAGCGACGATCTCTATGCGCTGGCCTACCTCAATGCCGTCGAATTCGCCGCCGTATCGACGGTCTTCTGCCTGCTGCTGGGATATCCGCTCGCCTATGGCATCGTGCGCGCGCCGCAACGCCGGCGCAGCCTGCTGCTGCTGCTGGTGATCCTGCCGTTCTGGACGAGCTTTCTCATCCGCGTCTACGCCTGGATCGGGCTGCTGAACGGCAACGGCGTCATCAACAGCGCGTTGTTGGCGCTGGGCATCATCCACCAGCCGCTGAGCCTGCTCAACAACGCCTTCGCGGTCTATGTCGGCATCGTCTACTCCTACCTGCCGTTCATGGTCCTGCCGCTCTACGCCCAGCTCGAGAAGCTCGACCCGGCTCTGCTCGAAGCGGCGGCGGATCTGGGGTGCCGGCCCTGGCAGGCCTTCTGTCGCGTCACCCTGCCGCTGTCGCTGCCGGGGATCGCGGCGGGCGCACTGCTCGTGTTCATCCCGGCGGTGGGCGAGTTCGTCATCCCCGACCTGCTCGGCGGCCCCAACACGCTGATGATCGGCAAGGTGCTGTGGGACGAATTTTTTGCCAATCACGACTGGCCGATGGCCGCGGCGGTGGCGATCGCCATGCTGGTGGTGCTGGTCGTGCCCATGGGCCTCATCCGCCGGCTGCTGCAGGGCGAGACCGCGTGACCGCCCGGCTTTCGCCCTTCCTCGCGATCATGATGGTGGTGGGCTACGCCTTCCTCTACGGCCCGATCGCATCGCTGGTGATCTATTCTTTCAATGCCTCGCGGCTGGTGACGGTGTGGGCGGGATTCTCCACCCATTGGTACGTCGAACTGCTGCACAACGAGGCGATCCAGGGCGCGGCGCTGACCAGCCTCGAGATCGCCGTGACCGCCGCCAGCGGCGCGCTCCTGCTCGGCACGCTGGCGGGCTACGCGCTGCAGCGCTATCGCCGCTTCCGCGGCCGTGCGCTGTTCGGTGCGCTCGCCACCGCGCCGCTGGTGATGCCCGAGGTCATCACCGGCCTGTCGCTGCTGCTGCTGTTCGTGGCGCTGGAGCAGGCGGTGGGCTGGCCCCGGGGCCGCGGCGTGCCGACCATCGCCATCGCCCACACCACGCTCGGCACCGCCTATGTCGCGGTGGTGGTCGAGGCGCGACTCGCCGCCTTCGACCGTTCTCTCGAGGAGGCGGCCCTCGACCTCGGCGCGCGGCCGCTCAAGGTGTTCCTGGTGATCACCCTGCCGCTGATCGCGCCGGCGCTGGCCGCGGGCTGGCTGCTCGCCTTCACCCTCTCGCTCGACGATCTCGTCATCGCCAGCTTCACCTCCGGCCCGTCCTCGACGACCCTGCCGATGGTGATCTTCTCCAGCGTCCGGTTGGGGGTGAGCCCGCAGATCAACGCGCTGGCGACGCTGTTCCTGGTGGCGGTGGCGGTGCTGGTGACGGTGGCGGGAAGGCTGATGGGCGGCGCCGCGGCGCGACGGAAGCCCGGCGATCCCGGGATGTCGGGCTGAGCGGAGGGTTGCCGGCCGGCGCGGCGCCCTCAGGAATCGTAGGTCGCCACCGAGGTGAAGGGGACGTCGATGCGCTGGCGGCCGTTGAGGAAGGTCAGCTCGATGATGCAGGCCGCGGCCAGCACGTCGCCGCCCACCATGCGGCAGAGGCGGATGGCGGCGGACAGCGTTCCTCCGGTGGCGAGCAGGTCGTCGAGCACAATCACCCGCTGTCCCGGCCGGATCGCATCGGCCTGGATCTCGATCGTATCGCTGCCGTATTCGAGGTCGTAGGTGTAGGGGATGGTGGCGCCCGGCAGCTTGCCCCGCTTGCGCACCATGATGAAGCCGCAGCCGAGGCTGTAGGCCAGCGGCGCCGAGACCAGGAAGCCGCGCGACTCGATGCCGACCAGCAGGTCCGGCCGATAGGGCCGCAGTTTTTCGTCGAGCTGCCGGACGGTCGCTTGCCAGGCGTCGGCATGCGCCAGGAGGGTGGAGATGTCGTAGAACAGGATTCCCGGCTTGGGAAAGTCGGGTATCCCCCTGATATGCTGTTTCACGTCCATGCCATCGTCCCCGGCGGCTGCTTTTGCGCCGGCTACTCTAGCCAAAGCCGGGCGCGGCGAAAGCACCATTTCTTGGCGGCGTCCCAAGGCCGTGTAGACTGTCGCGCCATGCACGCGGATGAAGCCGGGTTCGATCTCCAAGCCGAAGGCGACGCGCTGGTGCTGCGTGCCGCCGGGCGGTGGCTCGTCGCCGCCGCCGAGGGGCTCGACCGGCAACTGCGCCAGCTCGACGCCGTGGCCGCCGGGACGCGGCTGCGCATCGATCTCGCGCGGGTCGACCGGCTGGACACGGTCGGCGCCTGGCTGGTGCTGCGCACTCGGCGCGACCTCGAGGCGCGTGGCGTCGTCGCCGCCATAGAGAACGTCGCTGCGGATTTCGCACCGCTGCTGGAGCAGGTCGCCCGGAGCGAGCCGCCTGCCCCGGAGCAGCGCGAGGCCGGCCCGTTCGACGCGGTGCTGGCCGCGCTCGCCCGGTTGGGCGAGAACACCGTCGACGCGGTGCTGGAAGCGCGCGGGCTGGTCGGATTCTTCGGCATAGTGGTCGTCACCCTGTCGCGCACCCTGCGCCGGCCGGCTCGGCTCCGCACGGTGTCGCTGGTCACGCAGATGGAACGGACCGGGGTTAGTGCGCTGCCGATCCTCGGGTTGCTCTCGTTTCTCATCGGCGTGGTGCTGGCCTATCAGGGCGCCGACCAGCTGCGGCGCTTCGGCGCGGAAATCTTCACCGTCAACCTGCTCGGCGTCGGCATCCTGCGCGAGCTTGGCGTGCTGCTGACCGCGATCATCGTCGCCGGCCGCTCCGGCAGCGCGTTCACCGCGGAGATCGGCGCCATGGAAGTGAACGAAGAGGTCGATGCCATGCGCACGCTCGGCCTCGATCCCATCGAGGTGCTGGTGCTGCCGCGTCTCTTCGGCCTCGTCCTCACCTTGCCCCTGCTCGCGGTCTATGCCGATTTCATGGCGCTGTTCGGCGGCATGCTGATGTCCTGGGCGGTGCTCGGCATCGCGCCGCCGCTGTTCCTGCGCCAGCTCCACACCGCGCTCGGGGAATGGACCTTCTGGGTAGGCATCTTGAAGGCGCCGTTCTTTGCTGCCACCATCGCCCTGGTGGGCTGCCATGCCGGCCTCATGGTGTCGCGCAACGCCGAGAGCGTCGGCCGGCTGACCACGCTGTCAGTCGTGCGTTCGATCTTTCTCGTGATCATCATCGATGCCGCCTTCTCCATCCTCTACGCCCAGCTCGGCATCTGAGCCGCCGATCGTCCGCGTGCGCGGACTGCGGACGCGGATCGGCGGTCGCGTGCTGCACGATCGGCTCGATCTCGATCTTTGGCGCGGCGAGGTGCTGGGCGTGGTCGGCGGCTCCGGCAGCGGCAAGTCGGTGCTGCTGCGCACTATCGTCGGCCTGATGGAGCCCGAGGCCGGCTCGGTCGAGATTTTCGGCGAGGATATCCGCGCGCTCGGCGACGAGCGGCTGCGCGAGATCGAGGCGGGCTGGGGCGTGCTGTTCCAGGACGGTGCGCTCTTCAGCTCGCTCACCGCGGCGCAGAACGTCGCGCTGCCGCTGCGCGAGCAGTTGGCGCTGGAGCCGCCGCTGCTGGACGAGATCGCGATGCTCAAGCTCGCCCTCGTCGGCTTGCCCGGCGACACCGCGCCCAAATATCCGGCCGAGCTGTCGGGCGGCATGCGCAGGCGGGCCGGGCTCGCCCGCGCGCTCGCGCTCGACCCGCGGCTGCTGTTTCTCGACGAGCCGACCGCCGGCCTCGACCCCATCGCCGCCGGTGCCTTCGATACGCTGATCCGCGATCTCCGGCTCAGCCTGGGCCTCACCGTCTTCATGGTAACGCACGATCTCGACAGCCTGATCGCGATCTGTGACCGGATCGCCGTGCTGGTCGACAAGCGGCTGATAATCGGCACAATGACCGAGCTGCTGCACAACCCCCATCCTTGGATCCAGGCGTATTTCCGGGGACCGCGCGGACGCGCCGCGTTGGGCGAGGGCGGCGGACAGGCGGTCGGATAGGGCATGGAAACACGCGCAAATTACGTGGCCGTCGGGGCTTTCGTGCTCGCCGTGCTGATCGGCATCGTGATCATCGTGCTGTGGCTCGCGCGGATCGAGTTCAATCGCGAATTCGCCTATTACGACATATATTTCAACGGCTCGGTCACCGGTCTCGCGCGTGGCTCGGAGGTGCGCTACAACGGCATCCCGGTCGGGCGCGTGACCGAGATCCGCATCGACCCGCAGAACCTCGAAAAGGTCCGCGTCACCATCGAACTCGCGCAGACGGCGCTGATCAAGTCGGATGCGGTCGCGTCGCTCGAATTCCAGGGCCTCACCGGCGCGGCCTATATCGAGATCAGCGGCGGCAGCCAGAAGGCGCAGCCGCTGATGGCGCTGGCGGGCCAGCGCTACCCCGTCATCACCTCGCAGCAATCGGGTCTGCAGCGGGTCTTCGCCAACGCGCCCGAGGCGCTGGCGCGGCTGCTCGATGTCGCGGACAAGCTTACCGCCGTCCTCGACGACCGCAATCGTGCCGCCATCGCCGAGACGCTGGAGAACGTCCGCCGCCTCACCGCCGTGGCTGCCGACCACTCCGGCGACATCGACAGCGTGATGAAGGATTCGGTGGCGGCGGTGCGCGAGCTGCGCGACACGATGTCCGCCGCCGATCAGACGCTGACCGAGCTGCGGCAGCTCGTCGGCGAACACGGCGAAGCGCGCGGCGCCCTGCAATCGATCGACGACGCGTCGCGCAAGCTCGACAAGCTCGCCACCGATCTCGACGGGCTGGTGCAGGAGAATCGCCCAGGGGTGCGCGACTTCAGCCGGCGCGGCCTCGACCAGATGGCGCAGCTGATCGTCGAGGCCCGCGGCCTGGTGCAGCAGCTGACCCGGCTCAGCGAGGAGATCGAACGCGATCCCACCCGCTTCCTGTTCGGCGGCAACCAGCGAGGGGGCTATCAGCCGCGATGACCATGCTGCCGCGCCGATTCGTTCTCGCCGGCATGGCGCTCGCGCCGGCCTCGTGCAGCCTGCTGCCGCAAGCCGGCGCGCCGCCGAAGCTCTATACCCTGACGCCGGCGAGCGATTTCCCTCCCGGCGGTGCCCGCGTCAGCTGGCAGCTGCTGATCGACGTGCCGGCGAGCACCGCCGCGCTCGACACCGCTCGCATCGCCCTGAGCCGCAGCCCCACCACCATCGATTACTTCGCCGACGCGGCCTGGGTCGACCGCGCGCCGCTGATGCTGCAGTCGCTGCTGGTGCAATCCTTCGAGAATTCCGGCCGTATCGCCGCCGTCGCGCGCGACTCGCTGATGTTGCGGGCGGATTACATCCTGTCGACGGAGCTGCGCCATTTCGAGGCGGATTATGCCGCGGCGGCGGCCCCGACCGCTCGTGTCGGGCTTGGCGCCAAGCTGATCCGCGCCCTCGATCACTCCGTCGCCGCGCAGCGGCGCTTCGACGCCGCGGCCGTGGCAAGCGCGAACGATATCCCGGCGATCGTCGATGCCTTCAATAACGCGTTTCATCGGGCGGCGCGGCAGATCGCCGACTGGGCATTCGCCGCGGTCCGCTGAACGCGGTCCGCTGAAGACTTGCCAGTCCTGCCGCGCCGGGAGATAAGGGGCGGGGGGTGTCGCATGGTGGATTTCACCGGCTTGGGGCGCGCCGCGCTCGAGACCATGGCGGCGGCGGGCGGCGAGGTCCTGGAGTGCCGGCAGGTGCTGGCGCGGGCGGGCGACACGGTGGCGAGCAAAGCGCTCGGCGGCGCGCCGGTTCCGATCGACTGGGCTCATTATCCTGCGGGCGACGTCTACGATCCGGTGTCGCACGCGCAGTACTTCTTTCACGTCCACGCGCCGGCGGGACCGGGGCCGGCGCCGGCGCCGCGCGAGCACGGTCACTTCCACGCCTTCCTGCGGCCGCGCGGCATGCCGCCGGGAACGCGGCCGCTGATCCTGCCCGAACTCGCCATCGCCGACGCGCCGGCGGCGCCGGTCGCGCCCCCCATGCCGCAGCCCAATCAGGGCGCCGACAATGACGAGTTCAGTCACCTTGCCGCCGTGGCCGTGGACGCCGCGGGGGAGCCGGTACGGCTCTTCACCACCAATCGCTGGGTCACCGGCGAGACCTGGTACGCCGCCGCCGATGTCGTCGCCATGCTCGACCGCTTCGTCGTCGATCTCGCGCATCCGTCCCTGCCGCTGAATCGCTGGATCACCGCGATCTTCGCGCTTTTCCGGCCGCAATTGGCGGGGCTTGTCCATGCTCGCGACGCAGCCGTCATGTCCTTCCGCCGCCGCCGCCGCGGCAAGGTGCATGTGTTCGACGATCGCCGGCTCGAGATCACCTCCGCCGTCGCCGTCGATGTCGACGAGCAGATTCGCCGTGTGGCACTGGCGTTGAGGCAGGTGGCGTAGGACGCCGTCCATCCGAGGGGTGCGCCGTCCCCGGTCGGCCAGGAATCGGCACCCGCGGCAAGACCGGCTAAGGGAGTTTTAATCCGGTTGTGTCATCCTGGGGCACATGAAGCATATCGCTCCCATGGCCGCGCGCATCGATGCGGCGTGCGCCCGCCTCAACGACGGTCTTTTCGCTGTCGCCGTCGTGCTGGCGATCATCGCCGGCGGGGTCGTTCTGGCGCAGCACGCCGACGACCTGGCGCAGAGTGCCGTAATCAGCGCTCCGTGACCTGCGCCTGAGCCGGCCCGGTGGGCGCGCCGCACCGGCGGCGTCCCGCGGGCTCGATCCTTGCCGGCCGGGCTGGAGCCGCGGACCCCGGCCCCGGGTGGTCACAGGGCTTAATCAAACATTAGGGCTCGCAGGCGCATGATAAGCGCGCCAGCCGATGCGTCTTCCGCCGGAACAATCAGGTGCGCCCTCGGTCATGACCAACAGTCTTTCCCAATCGGATGTCGAGCGATTGCTGCGCGATCCGTCGGCGGATGCGCGCGCCGAGGTCGCCGCCAAGGTGGCGCAGCAGGTCGGTGCGGCGACGCTCACCCAGGAGGAGCGGGTTCTCGCCGAGGACATCGTCCGTGTGCTGACACGCGACGCGGCGGTCCGCGTCCGTCAGGCGCTTGCCGAGCAGCTCAAGGAGAGCCGCACCGTGCCGCGCGACGTGGCGGTGGCGCTGGCGCTTGATGTCGATTCGGTATCGCTGCCCATCCTCACCCATTCGCTGGTGCTGAGCGACGACGACTTGGTCGAGGTCATCCGCTGCAGCGGCGGCGCGAAGCAGGCGGCGATCGCCGGGCGCGCGCATGTCTCCGCCGCCGTCGCCGAGGCGATCGTCGCGGCCGACGAGCCGGCCGCGCTTGCCGCGCTGGTCGCCAATGACGGCGCCGACCTCAAGGAGGAGACGCTGCAACGCGTGCTCGACCGCCACGGCGGCGACGAGCAGATCAAGGAGCCGATGGCGCGCCGGGCGCAGCTGCCCGTCACCGTTCTCGAGCGGCTGGTGGTGGCGGCCTCGGCCGGCATCCGCGAAATCCTCGCGCGGCGCAACGACCTGCCTGGCCATCTCGCCAGCGATCTCGTGCTCAACACCCGCGAGCGGGCCACGGCGAGCCTGCTGTCGCCGACCTCGGCCGCCGCCGAGGCGCTGCAGCTGGCGCAGCATCTGCACCGCAGCGGCCGGCTCACGCCGTCGCTCATCATTCGCGCGATCTGCCTCGGCGATCTGGTTTTCGTCGAGGCCGCCTTCGGCGTTCTCGCCGACATCCCCGTGCACAATGCGCGCCTGCTGATGTACGACGCGGGTCCGCTCGGCTTCAAGGCGATGTTCGAGCGCTGCCGGTTGCCGATGGAATTCTACGAGCTCTTCCGCATCGGCCTGCACGTGGCGCAGCAGACCGATTTCGACGGCGGCGAGAACGACCGCGAGCGCCACCGTCGCCGCACGCTCGAGCGCATCCTGACGCAATACGAGAACATCGGCGATATCGGGCCCGAGGATCTCGATTATCTCCTCGGCAAGCTGCGCGCCGCGGCCAGCGCCGCGGCCTGACCGTTTCGCGCCGGGGCTGCCGCGCTCTCAGACCAGGCCGCGCGCCACCGCCTGGCGGCACAGCACGTGGTGGCGCAGCGTCTGGCTCGCGAACTGGTAGCGCAGGCCGCCGGGGCCTACCACCCGGCGCAACAGCGCGCCGCGCTCGGGCTCGGTAAGCTTCTTCAGCGGATACTGCAACGCCAGCAGCGACGGCCCCTCGGGTCCGGTCGCCGCCGAGGCGGCCAGCACGTCGGCGGCGGTGAAGCTGCCGAATTCGTCGGTGCGGCAGCGTGCGGCATGGAACAGAACGTCGCGGAAGGACGCCGTCTCGTGCGGGCCGACGGCCAGGTCGTAGGCTTCCTTGACGCGCGCCTCCGCCTCCTCGGCGCAGCGCTCGACGGCATAGCGCAGATCCTCGCGCTCGATCCGGCTTGACTGCCGCCGTGCGGCGTTGCGCGCGGCGAAGAGGCAAAGCAGCTGGGCGTGATAGGGCAGCCCCTGCGCGAAATCGCCGATCGAGCGGCGGACCCAGGGGTCGAAGCCGAGGCCGGAGCGCTTCTCGCCGGCGACGATGATGCCGTCGATCTCGCGCCGCGTCATCAGCGGCATCGGCACGGTGACGATGGTGCGCTGAAGCGAAGGGTGCTTGCCGAGGAGCTGGACGACGTTCTCGGCGACGCCGACGATCAGCAGCGTCACCGACACGTTGGCGTCCGACATATTCTTGATGAGTTCGGCGAGCTTGGCCTTGACGTCCTCGCTCGTCACCCGGTCGTATTCGTCGATGACCAGGATGACGTGCTTTTCGCAAATCCGCTCGAAGAGCTGGACGAGTTCGCCGACGCCGCAATGCCCCGGGAGCAGCTGCTCGAAATTCTCGATGCCAGCGCGGCTGGTGGCGCCGACGCCTTCGGCGAGCAGCGTCGCCGGTAGACGCCGCAGGAAGGCGCGAAAGATGTCGTCGAAGCCGAGTTCGGAGCTGCAGGCGAAGCGCAGCACCAGATATCCAGCTTCCTCAGCCTTGCCGGCGAGCACGTTGGCGAGCGAAGTCTTGCCGCTGCCGCGCTCGCCATAGATCATGACGTGTGCGCGTTCCTCCTCGATGGCCGCGATGATGCGCTGCATCTGCTTGAAGCGGCCGGAGAAGAGGGCGGTGTCCTGCTTCGGCCGCGTCGGGGTAAAGGCCTCGCGCAGCAGGGCGCTGCTGCGGCCGGCCTCGGCGAGCGCCGGGCGGGTGCGCTTCCAGGACACGCCGGGCGCGGCCAGGCTGAAGCCGGCTTCTTCGATGTCACCGTCGGACAGGGCGGCATCGCCGTCGGACGGGGCGGCGGGGAAAGGCTTTGTCTCGCTCGCCGGCGCCATTTCGGGCGCGGGGTTCGGCTGCGGCTGCGACTGCGCGCTGAGTTCGGCCTCGACCGGACGGGGCGCGGCGGCGAGCTGCGCTCCGCTGCGGCGGACGGCAAAGGGCGAGGCGAGCGCGACCGCGCCGCCCTGGGCCATCGGCCTCGGCTCGAGCCGCCGTGGCGGCTCGGGGCTGCGGGCACTGCGTACGATCTCGGGCCGCACGGCGAAGGCGCTGCGGTCGAGCGTCACGCCGTCGCGGCGCGGCAGCGGCGAGAGCGGCGGCGGCACCGGCCCGGGCCTTGCCGGAAGGTCGGGCGGAGGATTGCCCCCCATCGCCAGCGCAGGCTCGCGCAGCAGTGTCGCGCCGCGGCCCGGAGCCTCCTCTCCACGGAAGGGATCGATGTCGATCTCGGCCGGCTCGTCGGTCGAGGGAGTGCGGCGGCGTCGAAACCAGTCTTTGGGATTGGACATGCGCTCGGACCAAGGTTGGGAAGCGTATATGCCCGACCGCCACGCGAAAGACCGCCGGGCCGCGTCTACGCCCAGGTTTAACGGCCAAGCCCGGCAAAGGTTTCAGGCGGTCGCAAAAAAGCCCCGCAGCCGCGCTATTGCGGCGGCTTCGCCCCGCTCGCCGCCTGCGCCGGCGGGAAGGCGCTGGCATCGCCCGGCAGATTGCTGTTTCGCAGGCATTTCTGCCGCGCCGCCTCGCGCTTGGCGTTCCCTTCGCGGGTGTAGTCCGGACTGGCCTTGAGTGCCGCCTGGGTGCATTTGTCCATCTGCTGCCAGACGGCGCTGCTCTGCTTCCAGCTCTGGTCGGCGGCCGCGGGGAGCGTGGCCGCCACCATCAGCAGCAGTGCGTAGCACAACTTTCTGGTCATCATCCCGTCATGCCTCGTGCCGCCGCAACCGCGTCGGACGGCCGGGCGCGGCGGATGGCCCAGCCGAGCGGCAGATAGATCAGCAGATAGGCGAGCATCGGCGCGTCGATCAGCAGCACCGACTTGCCCTGCTCGCGCGCGACGAGCCGGCGGCCAGCCGCCTCGGCCTCGGCGAGGCAACTCGCCGCCGCCGGGCCGATGCGCTCACGGCAGTTGTCCCCGACATATTCGGCAAAGCTCATCAGGCGGCCATCGATGCGCAGCGTATCCGGAAATTGCGGGTAGAGGTGCCACGTCATCGCGACCACCCAAACCGCCGAGACCGCCATGAAGTATCGCGACAGCCGCACGCGGCCGACCCTTTCGTTGTCCCGGGCCATAAGCCATCCACCACTACCGCCTGTCAATCCCGCGGCCCTGCGGGCGGCACGACGCGCGAACCCCGCCATAGAAGAACATGGCGGGGTTCAAATCGGGTGGCTCGGTGAGCTCACCGCCCGGCCACACGGCCGGGCCTGGGTTCCAGCGCTCGTCAACAACGATCCGGCGGAGTCATGCTTGTTGGGCACCCTCCAGCGCGTTGCGCCATTTTACATTTAGGCGCAATGAGCCGCCGATCAAGGCGAAACCGGCGCAAGTTTATTGCTTCTTTTCAATCCGCAGAGCGCCGCGCCGCATCGACTATTGGTCGGCTGTTTAGAGTGCCTCCGTGTTGTGTGCCAAGCCTATGGCGCAGCGGCAGCTGCGGTGTCAGCCTGGGTTACATCGGCGGCTTGACGCCGTTGCGCTCGGCGATGGCGCGCGCCGCCACGATGGTGCCGTCCGGCATTTTGGTGGGGCGTGGGATGAAGACCGTCGCGCCCGGCTTCAGCAAGCCGAGATCGGCGGGCTTGAACGTCACCACCGGAGTGCGCGACGAGACGGCGATCTCCTGCTCGCCGCCCTGGTAGGTGAGGTGCAGGACATGGCGCCGCGACTCCCGGACGATGCCAGCAACGGTGGCATTGGTCATGGTGTCGCCCTTTCCGCCGAGGTCCCAGGAATAGTGGCCTTCGCCGGTGCCGCGCGCCGCCTCCGGGAAGATCAGCACCTCCTGTGCATGCAGCTTGCCGTCCTTGCCCGGGGCCGCGGCGATGCCGACGAAGTCGCCCGGCTTGATGTCGGCGAACCTGGCCTTGAGAACGCCGAGCACGGCGAAGTCCGGAGCCAACGCCAGCCGCAACTCCTGGCCGTCGCGCGATTTGAGGGTCAGCGTCCGGCCGTCGAGTTGCTCGACCGCGCCGCGGATATTGACGGGCGTGCCCTCCGGCGCCTGCGCCACGGCAGGAGCGGCAAGGAGGAGGCAGAGCGCCCCCGCGATCAGCGATATCGGCCGCATCGGCTGGTTCTCCCATCGACTGTTGACGGCCCGAGGGCGCGCATGTCGCGTTCCTAACATGCGCATCGTGGCGACAGACCGCCTATGGCGCTCACTTCTTCGTGAGACCGTCCTGCCGCCCGCGGTTGATTTCGCCGGCACCGGCCTGTAGAGAGCCGCGCCATGGACCAGCTTGCCGCCGAGATCGCCAGACGGCGCACCTTCGCCATCATTTCGCACCCCGACGCCGGCAAGACCACCCTCACCGAGAAGCTGCTGCTGTTCGGCGGCGCCATCCAGCTCGCCGGCGAGGTCAAGGCGCGCGGCGAGCGGCGGCGCGTGCGTTCGGACTGGATGGATGTCGAGCGCGAGCGCGGCATCTCCGTGAGCTCGGCGGTGATGAGCTTCGAGCATGACGGCCTCGCCTTCAATCTGCTCGACACGCCCGGCCACCAGGATTTTAGCGAGGACACCTATCGCACGCTGACCGCCGTGGACAGCGCGGTGATGGTGATCGACGCGGCCAAAGGGATCGAGGCGCAGACGCTGAAGCTGTTCGAGGTCTGCCGGCTGCGCGACGTGCCGATCATCACCTTCATCAACAAGCTCGATCGCGAAGGCCGCGACCCGTTCGACCTCATGGACGAGATCGAGCGCCTGCTGGCGCTCGAAGTCACGCCGGCAAGCTGGCCGATCGGCATGGGGCGCGATTTCCTCGGCACCTACGATCTCGTGCGCGACACGCTGCTGCTGTTCGCGCGCGGCGCCGGCGAGCGCGTCGTCGAACCCGTGCGCTGCACCGGCCTCGACGACGAGACGTTGGCGTCGCTGCTGCCGGCGGCGGCGCTGGCGAAGCTGCGCGAGGAGGTCGAGATGGCGCGCGGCCTGTGCCCGGCCTTCTCGCGGGAGGCCTATCGTCAGGGCACCATGACGCCGGTCTTCTTCGGCAGCGCGCTCAACAATTTCGGCGTGCGCGAGTTGCTGCGCGGCATCGCCGAGCTCGCGCCCTCGCCGCGGCCGCAGCCGGCGCTGCCGCGGCCGATCGACCCGCATGAGACGCCCGTTACCGGCTTCGTGTTCAAGGTGCAGGCCAATATCGACCCGCAGCATCGCGACCGCGTCGCCTTCCTGCGGCTGTGCTCGGGCCGCTTCCGCCGCGGCATGAAGCTGCGCCACTCCCGCAGCGGCCGGATGATGAGTATACAGAATCCCGTCTTCTTCCTGGCGCGCGACCGCAACCTGGCCGAGGAGGCGTGGCCCGGCGACATCCTCGGCATTCCCAACCACGGCACGCTGCGCATCGGCGACACGCTGAGCGAGGGCGAGGCGATCCGCATCACCGGTATCCCTAATTTCGCGCCGGAGATCCTGCGCCGCGTCCGGCTCGAGGACCCCCTGAAGTCGAAGCACCTGCGCCGCGCGCTGGAGCAGCTTGCGGAGGAAGGGGTGACGCGCATCTTCCGGCCGCTGGTCGGCGGCGACTGGATCGTCGGCGTGGTTGGCGCGCTGCAGCTCGAGGTGCTGGCGGCGCGGATCAAGAGCGAGTACGAGCTCGCCGTGCGCTTCGAACCCGCCCCTTACGAGACGGCGCGCTGGATCGAGGGCGAGGCCGCGGAGGTCAAGCGCTTCACCGAGGCCAACCGCGCGGCGCTCGCCGAGGATCACGACAACGCGCCGGTCTATCTCGCGCGCAACGCCTGGGAGCTCAACACCACCCTCCGGGAATGGCCCGGCTTGCGCTTCACCCAGACGCGCGAACAGGCCTGAGCAGCGTTCCGGACAGTCGAGATTTCAGTATATAATTCCGAAAATCCAGAATAAATCCCGGAACACCGTAGGAATACTCCCGCGTCGCCGTCGGTTTTATTGATGTTAGTTTTGGTTCCTAACCAATTGTTATTGCCGCCCCTGGTATAATCGCCTATCGGTAAAGGCTCGATGCGGCTTTTGCCGAGCCGCGCTGAGGCCGAGAGGGCATTGGCTATGGGAATATTCCGGCGATTCTCCGGTGATCGAAAAGGCGCCGTCGCCTTAGAGATGGCGCTGGTCGGCCCGCCCTTTCTCCTGGTCATGCTCGCGATCCTCGATTTCGGCCTGACGCTGCTGACGCAGTCGGTACTGGACGGGGCGGCGCGCGATGCGGCGCGGCTGATCCGAACCGGCCAGGTGCAAACCTCCGGCGACCCCGTCGGCACCTTTCAGAATCTGCTGTGCTCGGATATGAGCTCGCTGATGCCGGCGGCGAGCTGCGACACCGGCGTGCTGTTCGAGGTGCAGGTATTTGCCGATTACGGCGCGATCGCCTTCAGCTCCTGTACACGCAACAGCAATCAGACCGGCAACGGTACGGCATGCACCTTCACCCCGGGCGCCGGCGGCAACATCGTCGGCGTGCAGGTCAGCTATGCGCGTCCCTACATCGTGCCCTGGGTTGGCGCCTGCCTCAGCGGCGGCAGTTGCTGGACCGGCCCGGCCTCGACCGTGGGCAACGGCGCCCAGGGCACGCAGACGACGACGCTGGTGTCGACGGTGATCTTCCAGAACGAGCCGTTCGGGGCGTCATGAGCGCGCGCAAGCGATGGGCGCGGCGAGGCGGTCTCGCCGCCGACCGGGCGGGCACGGCGGCGGTGGAGTTCGCGCTGCTCTTCCCGATCCTGCTGACGCTGTTCTGCGGCAGCTACGAGCTCGAAAATTACCTTATCGCCTATCTCAAGGTGACGGCCGCGGCGGAGACCGCCGCGGATCTCGTGGCGCAGACCGGGATCAGCGGCGGGTCGCAGCAGACGGGGGTGCTGCAGCCGGTCGATTTCGCCACTTTCACCAGTGCGGCGGCGGCGGTGCTGACGCCGCTGCCGACCAGCAGCAACCAGGTCAAAATCGCCTACGCCTCGGTCACCTACAGCACCGGCACGCCGGTGATCGACTGGCACGTCGAGGAGAACGGCGCCGCCCCGATCACCACCGGCAATGTGCCGAACAATCAGTCGCTGGCCAATCTCGGCAACGTGGCCGCCGGCTCGACGGACAGCGTGATCGTGGTCCAGGTGCAGTACACCTACACCTCGCCGCTGACCTACGTGCTGAGCTCGTCCTATACGATCTCCGAGGCCGCGTTCAATCGTCCGCGCTACGTCAACTGCGTGCCCAGCGCGGCGACGACCACCAATGACGCCAACGGCGTCTGCCCGGGATAGCGAGCCCATGACCAAGGGAGTCCGCACCATGCTTGGTTCGATCATCGCCAACCTGCGCCGGCTCGCCGGGCGGCGCGAGGGCAACGTCGCCATCATGTTCGGCCTGGGCGCCATCCCGCTGGTCGTCGGCGCCGGCATCGCCGTCGATGCAGCGCGCGCCTACGGGGTCAAGACGCAGCTCGAGGCCGCCCTCGACGCCTCGGCGCTCGCCGTCGGCTCGAGCACCGGCCTGACCTCGGCGCAGTTGCAGGCGCGGCTGCAGAATTATTTCAACGCCAACTATCCCAACGCCGCGATCCCGACCCAGAACATCAGTGTCAGCATGACCGATCCGACCCAGGAGGTGGTCACCGTCAGCGCGTCGGCGACGGTCCCCATGACCTTCCTCGAGCTGGTCGGAATCAACAACGTCCAGGTTGCGGCGAGCAGCCAGATCACCAAGGGGACGAATGCACTCGAGCTGGCGCTGGTGCTCGACAATACCGGCTCGATGATGTGCGGCGACGGCTTTCCCAGCACCTGCAACACGCCGAGCCACATCAGCGCCTTGAAGACCGACGGCCAGTCCATCGTCGACACTCTCTTTGCCGACAGCGTCGATCCCACCAAGCTGAAGATCGCCGTCGTGCCCTACGTGACCGCGGTCAACGTCGGCAACGCGCTGTGCAGCGGCCCGAAGAACTGCAGCAATATAGCGACGGATTGCAGCGGCGATTTCGTCACCGATGCCGGCGATCCCATCTACAACCCCAGCACGGCGGTCGTCTTGCCCGCGGCGACGTTCACCGGCAACACGAGCAGATACAGCACAACCATCACCAATGTCTCGCCGAGTCCCAGCAGCCTGCCCGCCGGCATACCGATCAGCGGCTACGGGATTCCCAACGGCGCCACGGTCACCAGCGTGACGGCGAGTTCGATTACCATCAGCCGCAATGCGACCAACTCGAGCGCCGGCGACACGCTGTCGGTTACCGGACTCCTCGGGACCACGACGCGCGGCAGCACCACGGTCACCATCGTCTATCCGCCGGCAAGCACCATCGCCGCCCTTGCTCCGGGCGAGGTCGTCACCGGAACCGGCGTCGGCGTCGCAAATTCGTTCGGCTATCCCGTCAGCACCTCGATCTCCGCGGCGAACACCGGCGGCAATACGATTACGTTATGTCAGCCCGCAACCGCGAGCGGCACCATCGCGCTCACCCTCTATCCGCCGGTCACCTACGACACGACCAATACGCTGACGACCGGCAATTGGAAGGGCTGCGTCGTCGAGCCGACGCTGACGGGCGAGGATCTGGCGTCTCCGCCCTATGGTCCGGACATCGCCGAGCCCGCCGGCGGCTGGACGACCGCGACCATGGGCAATTCGTGGTGGCCGTTCTACTGGCAGACCGGCACCGCCGGCTCGTTCAACGGCTTCAACAGCAACGGCAGCGACAATACCTGGTACGTCGCCAGCCAGAACCCGGCGCAGCAGATCGTCTATGAAGAACTGGACGGCAATGTCGACACCGCCACCTACGACTCGTATGGCCCGAATCTGTCCTGTCCGACGCCGCTGGTGCGGCTGACCAATTCGCAGTCGACGCTCGACGCGACGATGCAGAACATGACGGCCTGGGCCAACAGCGGCACTGCCATCACCGTCGGCATGATCTGGGGCTGGCGCACCTTGTCGCCGAACCCGCCTTTCTCCGACGGCCAGCCCTACGGCACGCCCAGCCTGATCAAGGCGGTCGTGCTCGAGACCGACGGCGATGCCGAAGTCGGCGGCAATACCCAGGGAAACACCGCCGACTTCACCGGCTACGGCTATATTTCCGAGGGCAAGCTCGGCTCGAGCACCTCGGGTCAATATCCCCCCTACGGCACGCCCGCGGCCGGAACGGCCAATTACTATCTGCAGCAGCGGCTGACCGACGTCTGCACCAACATGAAGAACGCCGGCATCGTCATCTACACGATCGGCCTCGGTATCGGCGCGAACAACACGCAACTGGCGGGCTGTGCCGGACCGGCGGGACAAGGCAAGTTCTTTCCGGCGCCGACCGCGGCCGATCTGCAGACGGCGTTCCAGCAGATCGCCATCTCGCTCAACAGCCTCAGGCTGAGCAAGTAGCGGCCGGCGCGTGTCCGGCGATCGCGACGAAAGCGCCGCCCCGCCGCGCCGGTCCGATGCCGGGCCCGGCCGGGTGCTGCGCTACGCGCTGGTCATGCTCTTCGGCTGGACGATCCTCGGCGTCGTCATGGTGGTGGCGATGCACGCCGCGCTCGGGCCGCCGCCACCGCCGCGGGGAGCACCGCGCGTCCTTACCGCCGTCGGCGTGGCGCCGCCGACGGTGCGCCCGGCCCGGGCCGCGCCCTCCAACACCATCGTCGTCGCCGCCGATGCGGAGGGGCACTTCTTCGTGAATGCCGCGGTCAACGGCGCGCCCGTGCGGTTTCTCGTCGACACCGGCGCCAGCCTGGTCGCACTGACGCCGGCCGATGCGCGCGCCGCCGGCCTTTCCGCTGCGGGCGGCAAGATGACGATCAGTACCGCCCATGGCGACACGATCGCGCTCAGGGCGACGGTTGGCCGGCTGCGCGTCGATCAGCTCGAGATCGAGGACGTGCCGGCGGTGGTGATGGACGATTCGCTGCCGGTATCGCTGCTCGGCACCAGCTTCCTGAGCCGGCTGAACGGTTATAGTATTCGCGATGGGATTCTCACTATAAAGTGGTAGATATCGTGGTCCTACCTTTCGGATGGATTCTCGCCATCCGAAAGGTGGGGGTGCGACACATCGTCGAGCCGGCCTTGGACAAACTGCCGGCCCTCCCTACCTAGAGCGCGCAAGGGGTATGGAGAGGCGGATGGACCGCGTGGTCAGCATGCAGGCTTTTGTCCAGGTGGTGGACAGCGGCAGCTTTTCGGGCGCCGCCAAGCGGCTCAGCGTGTCTCCCGCGGTGGTCACCGGCCGGGTGCAGGCGCTGGAGAAGCGGCTCGGCGTGCAGCTTCTCAACCGTACCACACGCAAGGTCAATCTTACCGAGATCGGCCGTAGCATGTATGGCCGGTGCCGCCGCATCCTCGCCGAGCTGGAAGAGGCGGAGAGCCTGGCGAGTGCCGAACAGTCGACGCCCCGCGGAGTCCTGCGCCTCAATACTTCGGTGTCGCTGGCGCGGCTGGTGACGCCCTTGATCAGCGACTATGTGGCGCTCTACCCCGACGTGTCGTTCGATCTGGTCATGTCCGACCGCATGGTGGATATGGTCGAGGAGGGCTTCGATCTCGCCTTGCGCAGCGGCCCGCTGCCGGATTCCACATTGCGGACGCGCCGGCTCGGCGTCGGCCGGCTGGCGCTCTGTGCGTCCCCCGACTATCTCGCACGACACGGGCGGCCGAACCGGCCGGAGGATCTGGCGGCGCATAACTGCCTCATCTATGCCGGCGGCGCGGATGACGGGAGCTGGCATTTCAACGGTCCCGACGGCGAGCACGACGTCGCCGTCCACGGCAATCTCCGCAGCAACAGCATCGAAGGGCTGCGCGCGGCGACGCTGTCGGGGCTGGGCATCTGCCTGCTGCCGACGGTGAACGTCAACGATGATTTCCGCGCCGGTCATCTGGTGCGGCTGCTGCCGGACTACCGCACCGTCGAGGTGGTGGTGCAGGCGGTCTATCCCGCCGGACGCCACGTCTCGGTCAAGCTCCGCACCTTCCTCGATTTCCTCGTCGAGCGGCTGTGCCAGGGCCAGGTCACCCCGATGCTGGCGAAAGTCGCCAATCTGTAATTGATCGCCGCCGTCGAATGGTTTGTTCGCTCGGCCCGCGCTTATAAGGCCGGCCGCCGGTGCGCAGATACGGCTTGGTAAACGCGCGCGGCTGAAGCGATCGCGCTGCAGCAGGAAAATGCAGGAGAGAGCAAGATGGACCGCAGCTCCGGTTTCGGCCGGCTGGCGTCGTTGAGCGCCATGACCATGGCATTTTCCGGCGGCGGGGTGGCGACCGCCTTGGCGCAGGAGCTTTACGGCGCCGGGCGGGCCGACCGCTTGGCGTCGCCGCCTGCCCATGGGGCGCCTCGGCTCGGGCGCAACACCACGGCACAGGCGACGGCGGAGGCGACGGGCGCGGCTGCGATCTGCTAGGAAGACGGTCGATGCCGATCTCCGACGCTGACCCCGTGCCGCCGCCCCTTCAGGGCGTGATCATTCCGGTGACGCCGTTCCAGCAGAACTGCTCGCTGGTTTGGTGCCGCGACAGCAGGCGCGCGGCGGTGGTCGATCCCGGCGGCGAAATCGACCGGATCCTGGCGGCGGCGGAAGCCCAGGGCGTGGTCATCGAGAAAGTGCTGGTGACGCATGGCCATCTCGACCACGCAGGTGCCGCGGCGGCGCTTGCGGAGCAACTCGGCATCGCCATCGAGGGACCGCAGCGCGAGGACGCGTTCTGGATCGAGGGTATCGCCAAGCAGGGCGCGCGCTACGGCATGAGCGACTGCCGGCCCTTCACGCCGGCACGCTGGCTCGACGACGGCGACAGCGTGACGATCGGCGTCGAGACGCTTTCCGTCCACCACTGTCCCGGGCACACCCCGGGACATGTGGTGTTCCATCACGCCACAGCGCGCCTCGCCTTCGTCGGCGACGTGCTGTTCCGCGGCTCGATCGGCCGCAGCGACTTCCCGCGCGGCGACCAGGCAGCTTTGATCCGCTCCATCACCACCAAGCTTTGGCCACTCGGGGACGACGTGACCTTCGTGCCGGGGCATGGTCCGCTCTCGACCTTCGGGCGCGAGCGCCTCGACAATCCCTTCGTCGCCGACCGGGTCTTGGCCGGGTAATTCCCAGTTAAACGGTTTCCAGGGTATGATGCCGCGAGCGCAACCGCACCCCGAGCGGAGCCCGCGTCACGATGCCCAATGTTCAGACAGCGGTGCTCCTGCCGCTGCTTGATTGGTTCATTCCCGACGATCTGCGTCGCGATGCCACGGTCTTGCGCCGGGCACGGATGTCCGTTGGCGCGCATCTGTTCGGCATGCCGCTCGGCCTGGTTCTCGCCGCCTATATCGGCGCCCTAGACCGGCATCCAGGCATCGCCTACTGGGTCATCGTCGGCCTGATGGTCAGCTTCTTCGCCTATCCCTTCATCCTGCGGATGACCGGATGGCTGGTCCCGCTGGGGGCGATCTCGGTGCAGCATGTTACCCTGCTCATCCTGTTCGGCAGCTACCAATACGGCGGGGTAAGTTCTCCATTTCTTACCTGGATCGGGGTGGCGCCTCTCGCCGGCGCGCTGTATCTGGGCGGACACGGACAGCTCCGGCTGCTGACCCTGGGGCTGATCGGGCTGCAGATCGCCGGCTTCTACGCCGTCTATGAACTGGGACCGCCGCTTCCCGAGCATGTGCCGCTGGCGGCGCTGTCGGGGGCGGGGATCGTCTCGGTGTTTGGCACCTGTCTCTTCGTCGCGCTGCTGGCGCTCTACTATGGCGGTATTGTCGCGGCGCAGCGGCGGCAGTTCGAGGCCGAGGTCGAGAGCCATCGCCTGACCGAGGTGAAGCTGCGCCGCGCCAAGGAGGATGCCGAGCGCGCCGACCGTGCCAAATCGGCCTTTCTGGCCAATACCAGCCACGAGCTGCGCACGCCCTTGAACGCGATCATCGGCTTCTCCGAGGTGATCCGCAACGAGACCTTCGGTCCGATCGACAATCCGCGCTACCTCGACTATCTCAAGGATATCCACGACAGCGGCAATCATCTGCTGCGCATCATCAACGACATACTCGATCTCTCGAAGATCGAGGCCGGCAAGGCGACGCTCGACAGGGAAGAGAGCGTCGATCTGGCGGCGACGATCGAGGCGGCGGCGCGCATGGTGCAGGCGCAGGCCGAGGCCGAGAGCGTCGCCCTGGTGCTCGACTGCGCCCGGCCGCTGCCGGCAGTGAGCGGCAGCGGCCGCATGTTGCGGCAGGTGTTCATCAATCTGCTCGCCAACGCCGTTAAGTTCACGCCGTCGGGCGGCGCGGTCACGGTGCGCGCCGGCGGCGTCGGCGACCGCGACGTCGCGATCACGATCAGCGATACAGGCATCGGCATGAGCGACGAGGATGTCGAGATCGCGCTCACCGCCTTCGGCCAGGTCGACAGCAAGATGGCGCGGCGCTACGACGGCACCGGACTTGGCCTGCCGCTTGCCAAGGCGATCGTCGAACTGCATCGCGGCCGGCTGGAGATCGACAGCTATCCCGGCCGCGGCACCACCATCGCGGTGACCTTGCCGCGACCCGGCGATTCCGGCGCGCCGCCAGCCGGGGGCGATGCCGCCACCCAACCGGCAGCGGCGGTCGGCGCAGGTTAGCGCGCGGCCGGCTCGCCCGGCGGGCCTTGCACCTCGTCGCTGCGCAGGCCGGCGCGCAGCTCCTCGGCGGCCTCGCGCAGACGGCGGTAGGAGCGGATGCTGAGCGGGATCGAGCCGACATAGAGCGCACCCACCGCGAGCAGCGTCCCCCAGGGCTCGGTGGTGAGGAAAGCCGCCAGCGCGCCGATCACCAGCAGCATCGGCAGGACCCATTCGCCGGGCACGCGGAAGCGCTTGAAGGAGAAGGTCGGCACGCGGCTCACCATCAGCGCGGCGACGGCGGCGAGCACGATGCCGTTGACATAGGGCGAGCGGAAGAACGCGAACTCGAATTCGAAGCTGGCGAACATCGGGATCATCACCAGGCCGGCGCCGGCCGGCGCGGGGACGCCGGTGAAGAAATTGTAGGCATAGGGCGGCAGTTCGGCGCCGATCTGGGTATTGAAGCGCGCCAGGCGCAGCGCGCAGCACACGCCGAACAGCAGCACCAGCGCCCAGCCCAGGCTCTGAAGCTGCGCCATCGTCCAGAGATAGAGCAGCATCGCAGGCGCCACGCCGAAGCTGACGAAGTCGGAGAGCGAATCGAGCTGCGCGCCGAAGGGCGAGGTGCTCTTGAGCAGCCGCGCGATGCGGCCGTCGATGCCGTCGAGCACGCCGGCGATGATGATCGCGGCGGCGGCGGACTGGTACTTGCCGGTGAGCGCGAGGCGGATCGCCGTCATGCCGGCGCAGAGCGCCAGCAAGGTCAGGATGTTCGGGATCAGCCGGTTGAGCGACAGGCTGGTGATCGGCTTGACCCGGATGCGGCGGCGGTGCTGCATCAATGGTTCACGCCGTGGCGAGGCGGCTCCTGCGCGCGGGCGTCGGCGATCACCGTCTCGCCGCCGATGACGCGCTGGCCGACGATGGCGAGCGGCGTCCAGGTCGCCGGCAGGTAGACATCGGCCCGGCTGCCGAAGCGGATGAGGCCGAAGCGCTGGCCCGCGATCACCTCTTGGCCCTCGCTCAGCGTGCAGACGATGCGCCGTGCTATCAGCCCGGCGATCTGCACCACGGCGATGTCGGCGCCCTCGGCGGTGCTCAGCCGGATCGCCATGCGCTCGTTCTCCTCGCTCGCCTTGTCGAGGCTGGCGTTGAGGTACCTGCCGGCGTGATAGGCGAGCTTGCCGACGCGGCCGGCCATCGGCAGGCGGTTGACGTGCACGTCGAACAGGTTGAGAAAAATGCCGATGCGCAGCATCGGTGCCTCGCCGAGGCCGAGCTCGGCCGGCGGCGTCGCCGGCGCGACCGACACCACGCGCCCGTCGGCCGGGGCGATGACCAGCCCGGGACGGGTCGGGGTCACCCGCCAGGGATCGCGGAAGAAATAGACGCACCACAGGGTGGCGATCACGCCGATCCAGCCCAGCGGTTGCGCCAGCCAGAACAGCAGCGCGGTCACCGCTGCGAAAATGGCGATGAAACGCCACCCGTCCGGATGTATGGGAGCCAGCACCTGTCTCAGCACGCCTCGTCCGCCTCCTGCGCGGGCGCGGCGACATTAGAGCCTGTTCGGGAAATAGGATAGGTCTGCATTGTACGAGGATGGGGCGGTGTCAGGAGCGTGGCCGCAGGCGATGCGGGAAGCATCGACGCGCTCCTCGCTTCTCCTCGCTTCTATGGAATGGCGACCAGGAGACCGACGCTCACCGCGAGCGATTGCGGATACCCTCTGCCGAAATCGTATCCATAGGTCGGCTCCAGATACCAGCCGAATTTCCGCGCCGGCCATGGCCAGAACATGAAATCGAGTGCGGCCTCGGCGCCTACCGAATTGGCCGCTTTCCCGCCGCCCGTCGTATGCACCCATTCCGGTCCGACGCCGACCATGAATTCCGCGGTATCGGACACGGTATAGGGCTTCTTGAACAGGAGATCGGTGTCCCACTCGGTGTGGCCACCGCCAAACAGCGGCGCAACCCCCGCTTCGATCTCCAACCAATGCTCGATCGGGGTGACTTCCCCGGCGAGCGCAGGGCCGAAAGCGGAGCCGCCATGGAGTCCCCATTCGCCCGCTGCGCCGATTTCAGCGATCGCCGCGGGCTCCTTGTCTTCGGCCTGCCCGAAAGCCTGGCCTGCAAACAACAGTAACGTCGCGAACAGCTCCGCCCACGCCGCGCGTTTGCTCATTGGCTTCCCCTCTGGCGTCAAATCCCAGGCCTCCAACGCGGCATCATATCAGCCGGCACTCCCCAGACCGTCGCGGATTTCAGTCTCCCGTCGCCCCGGCCGGGATTTCCTGATGAACCCGAGCCATCGCCCGGGGCATCGATGAGCGCCGGGGCCGGCCGCAAAATCGCGCGTCATCCGGGGAGCGCCGGCGTAACGCAGACGGTCCCGGCGGCGCTAGCGGCCTTCGCGGCGCCAGGCGGCGATGAAGGTGGCCAGCGCCAGCAGCAGGGCGAGGAAGCCCGGCAGCAGCGGCACCTCTTCGACGCCGGTGACGATGTAGTCGCCGTTGGCGCGGAAGCCCATCCAGGAACGCCCGGCGCTGGTGCGGCCGGGATCGACCCGGCGCGGATCGGGCAGTGCGCCGGGCCCCACCCAATAGATGCCGCCGCCGGTCGCCTGCGCCGCCGGCTTCAGCAGTGCGTCGGTGGTGCGGACATCGGCGAGCTCGATCGGGTTCAAGGCGCCGGCGGCGGCCAGCGCCGTCCGCGCGCCGTCGCCGATGCGATAGAGGCCGCTTTCGGCGATCGGCAGACTGCCGCTGCTTTGGCCGCCACGGGTCGGTGCGAGGCTCAGCGTCTGGAGCTTGCCGTCGGGACCGGTGACCTGCACCGGACGGTCGTCCGGTTCGAGCGACTGGCGCGTCACCACCAGCCGGTTGCCCTCGACCGTGGCGCGCAGATCATTCTCCTCGAGGTCGGGCTCCTTCATCAGCCAATAGACCACCCGGCGCAGCAGCTCCGCGTCCGGGCCGCCGCCCTCGAAGCCGCGCGTCCACAGCCAGAGTTCGTCGGAGAGCAGTTGCGCCACGCGGCCATCGCCCTCGCGGCCGAGCACCAGCAGCGGCTTGTCCTGATAGCCGCTCATCACGCTGACGCCGCGATGCGGCTCGGCTTCGACATGACGGAACCAGCGGCCCCATTTGGGCGGCGCCTTGCCGTCGGGGGAGTCGCCGGGCAGGCCCGCGGTTACGGGATGACGGCGTCCGACATCGGTGACACGCGGCAGGAAGCCTTGCTCGAAGACATTGCCGGTCGGCTCCGCCGGCAACACCGCGCCCAAGGGCGTGCGATAGAGGCTCAACGGCGTGCCGAAGGTCGGACCGGCGGCCTCGAGCAGCGCGCCGCCCTTGCGCACGTAGCGCGCGATGTTGTCGAGATAGGTCGCCGGCAGGATGCTGCGGCGGCGATAGCGGTCGAAGATGATGAGATCGAACTCGTCAATCTTGACGTCGAACAGCTCGCGGATCGGGAAGGCGATGAGCGAGAGTTCGCGGATCGGCGTGCCGTCCTGCTTCTCCGGCGGGCGCAGGATAGTGAAATGGATGAGGTCGACCGAGGGGTCGGATTTGAGGATGTTGCGCCAGGTGCGCTCGCCTTGATGTGGTTCGCCGCTCACCAGTAGCACTTTCAGGCGGTCGCGCACGCCGTTGACGATCAGCGCCGCGCGATTGTTGTCGAGGGTGAGTTCGTGAGGGCCGGGCTCGACCTCGAGCTCGAAGACGTTGGAGCCGCCGTGATCGACGGTGACGGTCAGCGGCACGTCGCGGCCGACCGGCACCAGCCGTGTCGTCGGCGGGCCGCCATCCTTGCGCAGGGTGACGCGTGCCTCGCCGCCCGCCGCGGCATCGCCGAGATCCTCGACGCGGACGGTGAGCTGCAGATCCTTGCCGACCAGCCCGAAGCTCGGCGCGTTCTTGACGATCAGGCGGCGGTCGGCCTCGCCCGGCTTTCCCGTCAACAGCACGTGGAGCGGCGCCGACAGCGCCAGCCGGTCGGCCGGCGGCATGTCGTGCACCTCGCCGTCGGTGATCATCACCTCGCCGGCGACGCGCTGGCGCGGCACGTCGGCCAGGGCGCGGGTCAGCGCGGTATAGAGCCGCGTGCCGTCGTCGGCGAGCGCCGTCGCGGCATCGGGCGCGCCGGCATGCACCACGCGCAGATCGAGGTCGTGGAACTGCCGCAGGCGGTCGGTGACGTGCCGCAGCGCTTCATCGGCGTAGCGCCGGCGCTCGCCGATGCGCATGCTCGGGGAATCGTCGACCACCACCACCGCGACGTCGTGCTGCGCCTGGCGCTGCTCCTCGACCAGCGACGGGTTGGTCAGCACCGCCAGCAGCAGAGCGAGTGCCGCCATGCGCCAGACCACGCCGCGCGCGCGCCGCCACGCGCCGAGCGCCAGCAGCAGCGCGGCCGCCGCGGCGAAGGCGATGATCGCCGGCCAGGGCAGCAGCGGCGAGGTCGCGATGCTGTAGCCGGCGAGGGTCATTGGCCGAGGCGCTCCAGGATTGCCGGCACGTGCACCTGATCCGTCTTGTAGTTGCCGGTGAGCGCGTACATCACGAGGTTCACGCCGAAGCGATAGGCCTGCTCGCGCTGGGGCTCGCCGCCCGGCACCACCGGATAGAGCGGCTGGCCGCGCTGATCCATCGCCCAGGCGCCGGCCCAATCGTTGCCGCCGACGATGATGCTGGCGACGCCGTCATTGACCTGGTCGTCGACCGGCTCGACCCACAGCGTGCCCCCGGACCAGCGGCCGGGAAATTCCTGCATGAGATAGAAGGATTTGGTCAGCACATGGTCGGGCGGCACCGGCACCAGCGGCGGAATGTTGAGGCCGGCGGCGAGGCGGCGCAGCCGCTGCTGCGTCGCCGCGCCGGAAAACGCCGTGCGCTCGCCCTGGTCGCGGGTGTCGAAAAGAATGGTGCCGCCGGTGGCGAGATAGCGGTTGAGGCGCTCGATCGCCTGCGCCGACGGCAATTGCTCGCCTTCCGCCACCGGCCAATAGAGCAGCGGAAAGAAGATAAGTTCGTCATGCTCGACGTCGACCGCCATCGGCGCCGCCGCCTCGACGGCGGTGCGGCGGTTGAGGATGTCGCTGAGCCCGGCGAGCCCGGCGCGTGATTCCTCGTCGATATCGGCGATGCCGGTGCGGACATAGGCGAGATGGAGCTCGCTGGTCGCGTCGATGGCGACGCTGTCATCGGCCCGCACCGGCGCAGCGGCGAAGACCAGCGCCAGCACGAGCCCGAGGCTGGCGCCGCGGCGGCGCGGCGGTGTCAGCCGCGGCAACAGCCCGCGCAGCGCATAGGCGATGATGAGATCGATGAGCGCCAGAGCCAGCGCGCCGCCAAGAAGAGCAGGGCGGAAATCGACCTCGTTGCCGCGGACGTAGGACTCGCGTGCGGCGCCCTGCGCCAGCTCGCCCAGTGCCGCGAAGCGCTTGACCGCGCCGGCCAGATTGAGCGCACGGCGCTGGTCGGGCGTGCCGTAGAAGCCCGGCGGATGGGCGGGCGACGCGATGGTCGAGGCGAAGGCGCCGGCGGCGATGGTGGCCGCGCTTGACGGCGCGCGCCGCAGCCGGCCGAAGCCGTCGAGCGTCTCCACCGCGGGCAGCGCCGTGTCGGTGTTGCCGGCGACGCCCTGGCTCAGCGCCACGATTCGGCGGAGCATGTCGACGAAGAGGCCGGAGATGGCGAGGTTCGACCATTCGGGATCGGCGGTCGTGTGCACCAGTACGAGCCAGCCCTTGCCCCGTTTCTCGGCGGTGACCAGCGGCGTCCCGTCGGTGAGCCGCGCCCAGGTCCTGGCCCCGAGGTCGACGGTCGGCTCCGCCAGGACCTGACGCGACACGGTGACGTCCGCGGGGATCTCGAGGCCGGCGAAGGGACTGTCGGCGCCGAAGGCGGCGAGCTTGGCCGGCTTCTCCCAGGACAGCGCGCCGCCCAGCGTGCGCCCGCCGCGCCGCAGCGTCACCGGCAGCAGATCGTCATCCGCCTGCTCGGCGAGATGCGGGCCGGCAAAGCGCAGCACCACGCCGCCGCCTTCCATCCACTTGATCAGCGCCGTCTTTTCCTGCGCGCCGGCCGGCGGCACGTCGGGGAAGGCGAGCACAGCGATGTCGCCCTTGAGCAGGGTCGGCACGTCGCCGCGCCGCACCTCGCTGAAGGGCGACAGCGCCCGCTCCAAATAATAGGCGCCGCTCAGCAGCGGCTGCGCCGCCGTGCCGCGCCGGCCGGCGACGACGCCGACGGGACGGCGGCGCCAGCGCTCGTCGAGCAGCAGCATCGCGCCGGCCGACGCCTCGCCCTCGATCTCGATCGCCGCGGCGCGGTTTCTGAGCTCGCTCGGCATGGCGAGATGCGCGACCGCGTGGTCGACGCCGGGGGCGAGCGCGACTTCCTGGCGCGCCAGCAGCCGCGAATCATCGCCGACGGCGCGAACGAAAAGGCGCTCGGGCAGGGTCGCATCGGCGCGGCGCAGCGTCGCGGTGAGATCCTTGTCGTCGCTGTCCGCCGGCGCCAGCAGGCGCGGCAGCTCGGCGGCGCCCTCGGCGAGGACGCGCAGGCCGCCGAAGCGCAGCAGCCCGGCGGCGAAATCGCGCGCACCGCCGTCGTCGATGCCGTCGCTCAGCCAGACGATGGCGGCGCTGCCGTCGAGGCCCACCGCCGCGAGGCGCGCCAGCGCCGTCTTGCGGTCGACGGGCCAGGGCTCGGGTACCAGCTTTGCGGCCTCGGCGCGCGCGTCGCTCGGCCGCAATACCGAAAGTGCCGGCGGCGCCGCCTCGCCGGGCGGCGGCGCGGTGCCGAACAGGATGACGCGTCGGTCCTCGCGCTCGGCCTGGTCGATCAGCCGGTCGAGCGTGGCCCGGCGCTCGTCCCAATGCCGCGCCGCGGTCCAGCCGTCGTCGACCGCCAGCACCAGCGGTCCGTTGCCGGCCAGTGTGGCGCTGGGATTGAGCAGGGGATGGGCGAGCGCCAGGATGATCAGCGCGATCAGCGCCATCCGCATCAGGATCAGCCAGAGCGGCGTCTTGGCCGGCGTCTCCTCCTTGGGCACCAGCCCCAGCAGCAGGCGCAGCGCCGGAAAGCGGACGCGACGCGGTGCCGGCGGCGTCACGCGCAGCAGCCACCACAGGGCCGGCAGGACGGCAAGCCCCAGCAGCAGGTAGGGCGAGGCGAAGGCGAGGGCGCCCAGGGACAGCATGCGCTATTTCCGCCAGGACTCGGACATCGTGCCGTAGAGCGCCAGCAGCGCGGCATGCGGCGGCCGGTCGGTGCGGTGGGTAGCGAAGCTCCAGCCGGTGGCGCGGGCAATGGCGACGAGTCCGGCGCGATGTTCGGCGAGCCTGCGCATGTAGTCCTCGCGTACCGCCTCGACGCGACCGATCAGCAGCGATCTCTCCTGCTCCAGACCTTCGAAGCGCACGCGGCCTGCGAACGGCAGGGTCTCCTCGGCGGGGTCGAGCACCTGCAGCAGATGGCCGCGCAGCCCGGTGGCGGCGAAGCGGCCGACCAGCGCATGGATCGCCTCCAGCGGCGCCAGCAGATCGCCGATCAGCACGAGCTGGCCATAGCGCGGCAGCGGCTCGAAGCCCGGCAGGTCGCCTCCCGCCGTCGGGCGCTCGAGGGTCAGAGCCAGGCGGTTGAGCACGGCCCGGCCGCTGGTCGGACCAAGGCCGGTGCCGAGCAGCGACACGCGCTCGCCGCCGCGCACCAGCAGCGCCGCCAGCGCCAGCAGCAGCAGATCGGCGCGCGCGCGCTTGGTCGGCACCGACGCGCCCGAGGCGTAATCCATCGAGGCCGAGCCGTCGCGCCACAGCCACACGCTCTGCGCCGCCTCCCATTCGGTTTCGCGGATGTAGAGCCGCATCGACTTGGCGCTCTCGCGCCAGTCGATGCGCGGCACGGGATCGCCCGGCTGGTACTGCCGGAATTGCCAGAAGGTCTCGCCGGTGCCGACGCGGCGCCGGCCGTGCACGCCTTGCGCCACGGTCGCGGCGACGTGCTCCGCTGCCACCAGCAGCGGCGGCAGGCGCGCCGCGAGCTGTTCCGCGCGGTGCTGCAGCGCGGCTTCGGCCATCAGCCGAGCGGTGCCACGAGGCGCTCGATGAGCTGCCCTATGGCGAAGCCGTCGGCGCGCGCCGCGAAGTTGAGCGCCATGCGGTGACGCAGCACCGGCGGCGCCAGTGCCACGACATCGTCGATCGAGGGCGCAAGCCTGCCGTCGAGCAGCGCGCGGGCGCGGCAGGCAAGCATCAGCGCCTGGCTGGCGCGCGGGCCCGGCCCCCAAGCGACGTGCTGCTTGGCTTCGGGAATGTCGGTCTCCTCCGGCCGTCCGGCGCGCACCAGCCTGAGGATCGCCTCGACCACGCTCTCGCCCACCGGCACGCGCCGCACCAGGCGCTGCGCCGCCAGCAGTTCGGTGCCCGACAGCACCGGCGCCGCCTGCTCCTCGACCGTGCCGGTGGTGGCGAGCAGCATGTGGCGCTCGGCGGCGAGATCGGGATATCCGACATCGATCTGCAGCAGGAAGCGGTCGAGCTGCGCCTCGGGCAGCGGGTAGGTCCCCTCCTGCTCCAGCGGGTTCTGCGTGGCCAGGACGTGGAACGGGCGCGGCAGCGGATGATATTGGCCGGCAACCGAGACGCGGCCCTCCTGCATCGCCTGGAGCAGCGCCGATTGGGTGCGCGGACTGGCGCGGTTGATCTCGTCGGCCATCAGCAGCTGGCAGAAGACCGGGCCGGGGATGAAGCGGAAGGAGCGCCGCCCGCTGTCGCTTTCCTCGAGTACCTCGGATCCCAGAATATCGGCCGGCATCAGGTCGGGGGTGCACTGGATGCGCTTATCCTCCAGCCCCAGCACGGTGCCGAGCGTCTCGACCAGCCGCGTCTTGGCCAGGCCGGGAACGCCGATCAGCAGCGCGTGGCCGCCGGCCAGCAGCGTGATCAGCGCTTGCTCGATCACCTCGCGCTGGCCGAAGATGACGCGGCCGATCCGCTCGCGCACCTGTGCCAGGCGTTGACCCAAAACATCGATTTCGGCAACGAGGTCACCGCCGCCGGCGGTCTGGGAGAGGTTTTCGGTGACGCTCACAAGATCGGCTCCTTTTGCAACGGATGGTGCTACATATGGGGGTAGATCATGACGGATAAACCGGTGCCCTCAAAGGCTCTCGATCTGCTCGCCGCCAAAGTTGCGGCATCTTCCGTGCCAGCCGCGCGCCAACCCATTGATTGCGGCCATTTCGACATCACCATCGCGCGCGACGGAAGCTGGCACTATCGCGGGTCGCCGATAGGCCGCCTAGCCCTGGTCCGCCTGTTCAGCACCGTCCTGCGCCGCGACGCGGATGGCACCTACTGGCTGCAAACGCCGGCGGAGCGCGGCCGGATCACCGTCGAGGACGCGCCTTTCGTCGCGGTCGAACTCACCCGCCGCGGCGACGGCCGTCAGCAGGAGCTCATCTTCCGCACCAATATTGACGACACTGTGGCGGCCGATGCGGCGCATCCGCTCCGCGTGGTCACTCGTCCGGACACGGCCGAGCCCAATCCTTACATACTGGTGCGCGACGGGCTGGAAGCGCGGCTCAATCGGCCGGTATTCTATGACCTGGTGGAACTCGGACGAGAGGAGCGGGTCGGCGATGCGACCCTGTTTGGCGTATGGAGCAAGGGCGAGTTCTTTCCGATAGGTTCCCTGGACGCGGCGCCGTGACCGTCGAGGAGGTGCGCCGGCGGCTCGCCCACTCGATCGCCGGCCAGCGCGCCAGCGATCCCGCCACCATCGCGGCGATACGTGGCGACCATTCGCTGGTGCCCGGCGGCGCGCCGCCCGCGACGGCGCTGACCCCGGCGTCGGTACTGGTGCCGCTGGTGACGCGGCCCGAGGGGATGAGCGTGCTGCTGACGCTGCGTACTGAGCACCTCGCCGCACATGCCGGGCAGATTTCCTTTCCCGGCGGCAGGCAGGAGGAGAGCGACCGCGATGCGATCGAGGCGGCGCTGCGGGAGACCGAGGAGGAGGTCGGGCTGCCGCGCGATCATGTCGAAGTGGTGGGCCGCCTCGATACCTATGTGACCAGCACCGGATTCGAGGTGACGCCGGTGGTGGGTCTGGTGCGCGCGCCCTATCCGGTCAGGCTCGATCCCTTCGAAGTCGCCGAACTCTTCGAGGTGCCGCTTGCCTTCGTCATCGACCCCGCCAACCGCCAGCGCCAGAGCCGCGAGTACAAGGGGCGGCAGCGCACCTTCTATGTGCTGCCCTATCAGCACCGCCACATCTGGGGCGCGACCGCCGGCATGCTGGTCAATCTTGCGGAGGTGCTGGCCGGGTGAGGGGGCGATGACCCGCATCTTGCTCACCATCCTGGTGCCGCTGCTGCTGCCGACGCTGCTCTATCTGCTGTGGCTGGCCGCGGCACACCGCGCGGTGTCCGCGGCGCCGGCGCCGTGGCGCGCGCTGCCCTGGCCGTGGCTGGTCGGCGCCGGCATCGCGCTCGCGGCGCTCATGCTCTATGTCATCGGCACTCGCATCGGCGGCTCGCCGCAGGGCCGCTATGTGCCGCCGCGATACATCGACGGCCGCGTCGTGCCGGGCCACGTCGTGCCGCCGCCGGCGCAGTGATGGTCCCCCGCCCCTCCGCGCCCGACGCCCCCGTCGACCGCATCGGCGTGCAGCCCTGGATGGGCGAAGCGGCGACGCGCGCGGTGCTCGCCGCGCTCGGCGGCGAAGGTCGGTTCGTCGGCGGCTGCGTGCGCGATGCGCTGCTCGGCCGCGCCATCGGCGACATCGACATCGCGACGCCGCTGCCGCCCGAGGAGGTGATCCGGCGGCTCGATGCGGCGGCGATCAAGGCGGTGCCGACCGGCCTTGCCCACGGCACGGTGACGGCGGTGGCGCCGCCACGGCATTTCGAGATCACCACCTTGCGCCGCGACGTCGAGACCGACGGACGCCACGCCCGCGTGGCCTTCACCTCCGATTGGGCGGCGGATGCGGCGCGGCGTGATTTCACCATGAACGCGCTGTTCCTCGATGCCGAGGGCCATGTCTTCGATCCCGTCGGCGGTCTTGCCGATCTGCGTGCGGGACGGGTGCGCTTCGTCGGCGACGCCGTCACGCGCATCCGCGAGGACGTGCTGCGCCTCTTGCGCTTCTATCGCTTCTACGCGCATTACGGCCGCGGCGCCGCCGATGAAACGGCGCGCGCCGCGTGCCGAGCGCTCGCGCCGCTGCTGCCGACGCTGTCGGTCGAACGTGTCGCGGCGGAAATGCTCAAGCTGCTCGCCGCGCCGGATCCGCTGCCCACGCTGCGGTTGATGAGCGAGGACGGCGTGCTGGGCACGCTGCTGCCCGAGGCGCTGCGTCTCGACCGACTGGCGGCGCTGCTGCCGCTGGAGCCCGCACCCGATCCGCTGCGCCGGCTGGGCGCGCTCGTCGCCGGAGATCCCGGGGCGCTGTCGGAGCGGCTGCGGCTGTCGAACGAGCAGCGCGCGCGTCTCGCGGCGCTGGCCGCGCCGCCCTGGCCGATCGATCTCGCCGGCGACGATGTTGCGCAGCGGCGGGCGCTTCATCGTCTCGGCGCCGAGCTCTACCGCGATCTCGCGCTGCTGCGCGCCGCGGAAGGCGGCGCGCGCGATCGCGTGCCGGCGCTCCTCGCGCGCGCCACGCAGTGGCAGCCGCTCGCCTTTCCGTTGAGAGGCCGCGACGTCACCGCACTCGGCGTGCCGGCGGGCAAAGAGGTCGGGCGCCTCCTCGCCGAGCTCGAGCAATGGTGGGAAGAGGGCGATTATCGCGCCGGCCGCGACGCGGCGCTGGCCGAGCTCAAGCGACGGATCGGCGGCGGCTGAATCGCGCAGCGGAGAATGTGGCGGCGCGGCCCCAATTGGGTCACCAAAATACCCCGTGACAGCTTTGTCGGGATCGCTTAATGAACCCCTGAGCCATCCATTGGGGGATCGTCATGCTGCGCATCTTGAAGCTCGGCCTGACCGCCATGGCGCTCGCTGCTCTCACCGGCTGTACGCCCGACTATTCGCCGAACACCTATTCCGGCAATGCAGTTCAGCAGGCGAACAAGGTCGAGCCCGGGATCGTGGCGGGATATCGCGAAGTCGCGATCAGCGCCGATGGTACCGTCGGCGCGGTCGAAGGTGGCGCGGCGGGCGGCATTCTGGGATCGCAGAGCGGCGCCATTGGCCTCAACGCGGCCTTGGGCACGGTGGGCGGCTCGGTGATCGGCGGTCTCGTCGGCGCGACGCTCGAGCATGTGACCTCCGATACCAAGGGCTGGGAATACATCGTCCGCAAATCCAACGGCGATCTGCTCTCGGTGACGCAGCGCGAGCCGACGCCGTTGCCGATCGGGCAGAAGGTGCTGGTGATTACCGGCAACCAGGCGCGCATCATCGCGGATTACTCGGTGCCGGTCGAGCCGCCGGCACCCGCCAAGGCGTCGGCCGAGGCGAAGGAGTCGGTGCCCGCCAAGGAGCCGGCGGACGACAAGCAGGCGGCCGGGGCTAACGCAGCCGCGGCCTCGGCCTCGGATGATGCGGGGGCGACGCCTGCGCCGGCGTCGAGCCTGGCCAACGCGCCGGCGACGTCGCCGCCTAGGCCGATCACTCCCGCCGCGGCGGCCTCGCCGCCCGCCCCGAGTTCGACCTCAACGGCCGCGAGCGAGCCGGAGCCGGCTGTCACTCCGGCGGCCGCTACGGCGTCGCCTCCGGCCTCGGGCACCGGCGATAAAAGCGCGCCCTAGCCGGGTTGCGCCGCCGTCTTTCTGCCGGAGAGTTCCTGCCGGTAGTAGCCTTCGAGGTCACTCATGAAGGATTGGAGATCATCGCCCACGTCGAACCGCTTCCCCAGCCGCACGCGGTAGACGAGCGGAAAGTCGGGTTTCTTGAGGAGCGGCCAGCCCTTGCCGAGAAAGCGCGAATTCGACTCGATAAAGACCGTCTGAATCGGCGCGTCCGCCTTTTTCGCGATCAAGGCGAAGCCGCCCTTGAAGTGGCCGACCTGCCCGCCGACCGTACGCGTACCCTCGGGGAAGATCAGCAGTGCGTGCCCGGCTCGCAGCTTCTCGGTAGACCGCTTGACCAATGTCGCCGGAGAGTCGTTCCGGATGTATCCCGCAAGCCGCGCGCCGCCGCCGAGCAGGGGGTTGTTCAAGACTTCCGGCTTCATGATGCAGGTGACGTTGCGGAGCCGAGAGATGATCAATACGGCATCAAGCAGCGTCGGGTGGTTCGGCGCGATGACCAGCCGGCCGCTCCGGCGCAGCCCGTCGAGGTCTCTCAGGTCGCACCTGATGATGCCGCTCATCGTCATGACCCCGACGAAATAGCGGAAGCCCGCCATGATCATGAAACTGCCGAACGGTTCGCCCAGCCGGCGTGGCAGCACGTGGTATAGAAGCGCCGCGGGCAGGCTCCAGAGCAGGCTGCTGATGCCAAAGATCGCGAGCGAGCCGTAGAAAACGACATATTCGTAACAAAGGCGCAGACCCCGGATCATCCTGGCCTTGCCGCGAGAGCGCCAATGTCGACTTGCTCTGATTTCCTTCCGGGTGATTGCCTCAATTTTTCCGCATGGTCCTCCCATGTTTTTGGCGAAAAGAGATGCTATCAATTTACCCTTCATCGACCGAATGATCCCGACGGCATAAGCGCATCACCTGTTTCGCATATCTTGCACGCAATAGGACGCGCGTGGTATCCCCCCTCGTGAAAACGCGTGTCGCCGTGGACGGTTTTGGCGTCCTTCCGCCGTCGCGGCGTGCTGGGTCGCGGGGGAGGCCGATTGGGCGGGGGCTGGGGCTTTAGTGGCGAATTGGACCGGTCGGCGCGGGACGGCGATTCCGGCAACGCGGCGGGGGTTGGTTCATGGTCACCCGCTCCCGTGGTGTCCGCGTCGGTCCTGCTCCATCTTGCCGGTTTTGCGGCGCTGGCCGCCGACCCGATTCTATGGGACTGGGTTGCTGCAGCGCTCGTCGGCAACCACGCCGTCCTCGGCACGCTGGGCATGTGGCCGAAGAGCCAATTACTCGGGCCCAATTTGGTTCGGCTGCCCGAGCATTGCGCCCGCCGGGGCGAGATCGCCCTGACCTTTGATGACGGTCCGGATCCCGCGGTCACGCCGCGCGTTCTCGACCTGCTTGATCGACGCAACGCCAGGGCCAGCTTCTTCTGCATCGGCCGGCAGGCCGCGGCCTATCCTGACATCGTCCGCGACATACATGCGCGCGGCCACAGCGTCGAAAACCACAGCTGGCGGCACTCCAACGCCTTCGCCTTGCTCGGTCTCAACGGCTTGCGCCGGGAGGTTGCAACGACGCAAGCCGTCATCAAGGGCATCACCGGACGGTCGCCGCAGTTTTTTCGGGCGCCGATGGGGCTTCGGAGTCCTTTGCTCGACCCGGTGCTTGCCCGTGCCGGTCTGCGCTACGCCGGGTGGGCGCGGCGCGGCTTCGATACCGTGCGGAGTAACCCGCACCGGATATTACATAGCCTCACTCGCGGGCTGGCGGCCGGCGATTTGATCGTGCTGCACGACCGCTTAGCAGCGAAGACGTCTGCCCAGCCGGTGGTGCTCGCGGTTCTCAATTTGCTCCTCGATGAACTCGCGGCACGCGGATTGCGGGCGATATCGCTGCCGATGGCTCTCGGGTTTCGGGGTTAAAGGATGAAGTGTTGGCAGGCCGTGCGAAGGAGCGCCGCCAGTTCGGCCGCTCGATCGTCCGTGGTGCAGCGAGTGAACGCGGCGCCGGGCGACCCGCCTATGATTTGCGCGCGATGTAGCTGCGGAAGAGATCGAGTTCGGTTTCGCAGCGCGGCTCCTTAAACCCGCCGATGCGCATCGCCTCCAGGATCGCCTGGGGCGCCACGCAATTCTCGATCGTTTCCCAGTGGTAGCGCATGAGCGCGCGCGTATGGACGTCGCCATTGGCGAGCCCGCAGAGGAAGGGAACCACCCTGCCGAGATAGGCCGCCGCGACGGCGCGGCTCAGCCGCTTCCCCGGCCTGCCGATTTCGAGGAGCAGCACGGTGCCGCCCGGACGGAGTATCCGGTAAAATTCACGGAAGGTGGCGACGAGATCGGACACGTGCCGCAGGGCGTAGCCCATCGTCACGAAATCCGCGACCCCTTCGGCGAGCGGCAGACCTTCGGCGACACCCTGGATGAGCGGGATGTCGAGCTTGCTCCGCGCGACGGCGAGCATGGCCTCGCTTAGATCGACGCCGATCACCCCGCGCCGGTCTCCCGTGATGGCGACGGCCTCGCGCGCCAATAGCCCGGTGCCGACGGCGACGTCTACCACTCGCAGCCCGGGACCGAGCCCGGCACGCAACAGACATCGGCGCCGGTACCACGCGCCCGAGCCGAGCGAGAAGAGACGGTTGATACCGTCGTAATAGGGAGCGGTATCGTTGAAGAGGCCGCGGACGAAGGTCTTGTGGTGGGCGCGGCGGGCGTAGAACCCGGCGATGACCGGATGCGGTTCGATCGGGCCGTGCTCGTCTCCTCGCTCCACGGCCAGACCTCGCTGCAGCGTGCGCCACGATTACGCCATTCGCTGGATGTTGGCAACCGAGGCTGCTAATCTCGCGATGCTCAGGCCGCCGATGGGAGCGCCTTCCGCCATTGCTGACGGAGCCGAGACATTCCCCAGATCGCGACGGGATCGCCGTCGAGCACTGCGACGTACTGGTCGTCGGCGGCGGGCCCGCTGGTTCGACCATCGCAGCGCTGCTCGCGGAACGAGGACGGCGCGTGGTCCTGGTCGAAAAGGACCGGCAGCCGCGTTTCCATATCGGCGAGTCGCTCCTTCCTCTCAACCTGCCATTGTTCGAGCGCTTGGGCATAAAAAACGCTGTCGAACGCGTCGGCATGGTCAAGTACGGGGTCGAATTCGTATCCGCCGCTCACCAGCGCGCGGTGCGCTATGAGTTCGCCCGCGCCTGGGACAAGACGTTCCCTTACGCCTACCACGTGCGGCGCTCCGAGTTCGACCACCTCCTGCTGCGGAACGCCGCCGCCAAGGGCGCGGAGATCGTCGAAGAATTCCGGGTCACGGAGGTCGATTTCCTGCCTGAGGGCGGCGCCCTGGTCAAGGGGCGCGGCACCGACGGCGGAGAGCGGCGCTGGCGCGCCGCCTTCCTGGCGGACGCCTCGGGGCGCGACACGCTGCTCGCCGCCAAGCTCGGGCTCAAGCGGCGGAACCGCAAGCATGCCAGCGCGGCGGTCTATGGCCATTTCACCGATGCCGAGCGGCTGCCCGGCAAGGCGGAAGGCGACATCAGCATCTTCTGGTTCGAGCATGGCTGGTTCTGGTTCATCCCGCTCGTCGACGGCACCACGAGCGTTGGGGCGGTCTGCCGCCCGGAATTCATCAAGGCCCGCAAGGGCGACGTAACCACCTTCTTCATGAGCACGATTGCGAGCTGTCCCGAGCTTGCCGCGCGCTTACGGCAGGCCCGGCTGGTTTCACCCGCCGCGGCAACGGGCAACTATTCGTACAGCGCCACTCGAATGTTCGGGCGCAGTTTTATCCTGCTGGGCGACGCCTTCGCCTTCATCGATCCGGTCTTCTCGACCGGCGTCTATATCGCGATGACGATGGCCTTCCTCGGTGCAGACGCGGTCGAGGCATGCCTGTGCGATCCACGAAAAGCCGGACGCGCGCTGCGGCATTTCGAGGCCGAGACGCTCCGCGGGCTGAAGTCGCTCTCCTGGTACATCTACCGCATCAACAGCCCGGCCATTCGCGACATGTTCATGTCGCCGCGCAATTTCCTGCGCGTCGAGGAAGCCATGCTGTCGCTGCTGGCCGGCGACGTGTTCCGGCCCTCGCCGATCCGGAAGCGGCTGCTCGTGTTCAAGGCGTTCTATTACATGGTCAGCCTCTTGAACATGAGGGCTTGCATTAAGGGCTGGTGGCTGCGGCGGCGGAAAGCGGCGTTCGCGATCATCGATTAGGCTTGCCGGCGATGCGGGACCTCGGTTTTCCTTCTCGTTCTACCGATTGTGCGGCACGGTCTTCGGTGATGGCGACGACCGGCGACCTCACGACGGCGTCGTCCGGTCCCGTTCCTATGGTCGCCGGTAGCTCGGCGCGCACGGTTCCCGGTATGCTCCGTCCGTGACCGATGCCTCGACCACCCACCTTGTCCTCGTCCCGAGCTACGACACCGGTGCCAAGGTGCTGGAGACGGTGGCTGAGGCGCGCTGCGTCTGGGAGCCCGTCTGGATCGTGGTCGACGGCAGCACCGACGGCACTGGGGAGGCGCTGCGGCGCCTCGCGGCGCGGGATGCGGGGCTGCGCGTTCTCGTCCGGCCGGGCAACGGCGGCAAGGGTGCCGCCGTGCTCGACGGGCTGCGCGAGGCGCAGGCGCGTGGCTTTACCCACGCACTGGTCATGGACGCCGACGGCCAGCACCCGGCCGCGTTGATCCGCGACTTCATGGCGCTCTCGCGCCGCCACCCCGACGCGATGATCCTGGGCGTCCCGGTGTTCGACCGCGACGCGCCGAGGCTGCGCGTCGGCGGCCGGCGCATCTCCAACGGGTGGGCCAATCTGGAGACGCTTTGGGCGGGTATCGGCGACTCCCTGTTCGGCTTTCGCGTCTATCCCATCGCGGCGCTACGCCCGATCATGGAGGGAACGCGATGGATGCGGCGCTTTGATTTCGATCCGGAGGCCGTCGTTCGGTTGGCGTGGCGCGGCGTCGCGGCGATCAACCGGCCCGCGCCGGTGCGGTATTTCCGCCGCGAGGAAGGCGGCGTATCGCATTTCCGCTATCTGCGCGACAACGCGCTGCTCACCTGGATGCACGTGCGATTGATGATCGGCTTCCTGCTGCGCCTGCCGCTGCTGGTCGCGCGGCGCCTCAGATCATCCCGCCGTTTATCGAGACGAGCTGGCCGGTGATGTAGGCCGCTTCCTCCGAGGTGAGGAAACCAACGAGATCGGCCACTTCCTCGGGCCGCCCCGCGCGCTTCATCGGAACCAGGCGCGCGACCGAGTCCTTGTCGAAGACGGCATCTGTCGCCGGCGAGGCGATAATTCCGGGGGCCACCGTGTTGACGGTGATCCCGCGGCTTGCCAGCTCGAGCGCAAGCGAGCGGGTGGCGCCGTGCAGCCCCGCCTTCGCCGCCGCGTAATTGGCCTGGCCACGATTGCCGGCGATGGCGGCGACCGAGGAGATATTGACGATCCGTCCCCAGCGCCCGCGGATCATCGGCATGAGCAGCGGCTGCGTGACGTTAAAGAAGCCATTGAGCGAGACGTCGAGCACGCGGGACCACTGGTCGCGGCGCATGCCGGGCATGACCGCGTCGTCATGAATGCCGGCATTGTTGACGAGAATGTCGACGGCACCCGCTTCGAGCATGCGCTCGATTGCCTCTCGAGCGGCGTCGGCGTCGGCAACATCAAAAATGATGGTTGCTGCCGAACCGCCCGCCGCGGCGATCCCCGCCGCGACCTCCTGCGCGCGGGCGCCGCCGTGATGCGCATGCACAAGGACGTGGTGGCCCGCCGCCGCCAGCCTCCGGCAGATCGCCGCGCCAATGGCGCCGCTGCCGCCGGTGACCAGGGCGCGCCTCATTGCACCGCCCCGACGAGCACGACCGCGGCGCGACCGGTGAGCACATCCCGTCCTGCCGAGCGGACGGCGAACTGATAGACGACACGCTGTTCATCGCCGATCAGCCGCTCGGCGTCGATGATCAGCTCTTCCGCGAGAAGATCCAGGCGATCTTCCCGGCAGGCGAGGTCGCGCACGCTGGCGAGATAGCCGGCCTGTGGCTTTCCCGCGGCACGGCCGGCGAGCCGGCCATGCACCGCCATGGCCTGCGCGGCGAACTCGATGCCACAGACCGCCGTGATCCCGTCGGCATGGCGCAGGGGATTGTCTGGTGCGCGATGCCGCGCGCTGACACAGCGGATCGACACCGCATCCCAGCGAAGCACGCCGTCGAGCAGGCACATGGCGCCGGCATGCGGGATGAGCGTCGCGATCTGCGCACGGTCGAGAATCATGCCGGGACGGCCGGTCGCCGACCCGAGTCGCCGCCGCGCGCCGCATCCGGCAGCAGCGGAAGCAAGGTGAGGCGGAGTTCGAGCTCGGGCAGATAGTCCAGCACGAGCGTCTGCGGCTCGTCGCGCGCCACCGCCTCGAGAAGCGGCAGACTCCGCGCCGCCGGCGAGCTCCGGCGCAGGTCATCGAGCGCGCCGGAGCTCGCGGCCCGAGCGCCGCCCGACTCGGGCAGCAGCTCGATATCCAGGCGCGAAAAGCAGGCGTCGGTCGGGTACGGCGCGAGAATGAGCGCGGCGCCGAACACCGCGCCGATCTGGCGCACGCTGTTCAGCGGCTCGGGATAGCAGACGTCATAGGCGATCAGCGCGACTGCCCGATCCTCGACCGTCGTCTGGACCGCTGCCTCGAGCAGTCCGGCGGCGAAACTCGCATCGCGGCAGCAGAGGCTGCTCGACGGCGCTCGCGAGCCGGCGGCGATGCTCCAATAGCCGGCGGGCGCATTGTGCACGGAATTGTGAAAGCGGGTCGGCGACAGTTCCCGATCGGCGGAGGCCAGGGTCTCGAGAATCTGGTGAATCGTCTCGCCATCGCCGCCGGAGGAGGTGAAGACCGTCGCGGTCTCAGCGATTTCTCGCCCGGCCGCCTCGAATGCCTCCGCGCCAACCGCGAGCGCCAGCTTTACGGTCAGGACGGTGCGGCGCCGCTCGTTCGCCGGGAGGAGCGGGCTCGGCGGCACCGTCACCGATGCCGGCTCGTAGGTCTTGGTGCCGGCAAGGACCGGCCGGCCGGCTTCCCAGCCGTTCAGTCCCGGGCCGCGCAGCCCGATGCCTTCGATGAAGACGCGCACTATGTGATCCGCCCCAGAACCACACTGCAATTTGCGCCGCCGAAGCCGAATGAATTGCTGACGACCCGATCGACGCGGGCCTGGCGACTCCGGACAATATACCTGCTCTTGAAAGTCGGATCGATGGTGCGTGTATGAGGACTTCCGGGGAGCACGCCATGAAGGATGCTCAATGTCGAGAAGATCGCTCCGACCACCCCCGCCGCTCCGAGCGTGTGCCCGGTATGCCCCTTGATCGAACTGCAGGCGGTCGCCGATCCGAAGAGATCCGACACCGCCCGATCCTCCGCCGCGTCGCCGGCCAGGGTTGCGGTGCCATGCAGGTTCACATAGTCGATATCCTCGCGCTGCAGCCCGGCGGCGGCAAGCGCCCGCTCCATTGCCAGCCGCGCTCCGATCCCTTCGGGGTGAGGCGAGGACATGTGATAAGCGTCGCTGCTTTCGCCGACACCGAGCAGCAGGACGGCGTCGCGCGTCTGCGCTGCGGGCTTCTCGAGCAGGACGAAGCCCGCCGCTTCGCCGATCGAAATGCCGCTGCGCGCCGCGTCGAAGGGGCGGCAGGGCTCCTCCGACATGACGTTAAGCGAGCGGAAGCCGTGGAGCGTCGTGCCGCAGAGCGTGTCCGCGCCGCCGACGATGGCCGCGTCGCACATGCCCGCCGCGATCATCCGGGCGGCGTTGCCGAACACCTTCGCCGTCGTCGCGCAGGCGGCCGACACGACGAAGGCGGGGCCGGCGAGACCGAGCCGCGTGCGCACGAAGTCGCCGACCGAGTAGGTGTTGTGGGTCTTGGCATAATCGAATCCCGGCGGCAACGCACCGCTCTGCGGGTCGCGGCGGCGATAGGCATTCTCGGTCTGCAGGAGCCCTGAGGTGCTGGTCCCGAGGAAAACGCCGATCCGCGCCGATCCGTACCTTTCCCGCGCCGCGGCGACGGCATCGATAAAGCCGTCCTGAGCGAGTGCCATGGCCGCCAGACGGTTGTTGCGGCAATCGAAGCCTGCAAGCTCGCCGTCGATGTCGACCGCGCCGAGGCCCGGGACCTCTCCGACATAAGTCCGCAGCGGGGCCTCCTCGAAGCGAGTGGGACGGAGCCCGCTCGTCCCGTTCCGCAGCGCGGCCAGGTTCGCCGCCTGACCCGCGCCGAGGCAGGTCACGAGGGAAAAGCGGCTCAAGGCGAGAGGCAGCATGTTCTCAGACAATTCCGTACCAACGCATCTCGACATCCCCGATCCTGGAGCCCCGGCTCAGCCGCGCCGGGCTCAAGGAACCGTCCGTTGGCTCTGGGCTCAGTTGCCTCATATGGTCCATTGCGAACTCGATCGCGGTACCCGAAGCAAGCGCGGTGAGAGGGCCGATCGGCATCAACGAATGGCCTTCCGTCGCGGGGCGACCATAGCACGTCATTTCGCTTCGGAGCACAGGCGCCGTGAGTGCCGCATCGGCTCTTCATGGCCCGAGTTCCCGGACGCCGGCGGCGAACGGGTCCGCGTCGAGGATCTGCCGCCACAGCGTCTCCCAGGTCTTCCAGTCGTGGCCGCCCTCGGCCAGGAAGATGCGCCCGACCGGCAGGCATGCGCCGAGAATGGCGTGGCCCGGCGCGAAGCGGTCGTCTCGGCCATAGGCGAGATAGAGCTCAGGCCCGCCCTGGGGCGCCGGAAGATGATCCTTCAGCCAGCCGAGCAGCATTCGCTCGGTATCCGCGACAGCGACCTCGCCGGGTTCCCAGCGCGCGAGGCCGCCAGCCCGGCCGACCTCGGCGGTCATGCCCGGCGTGCAGAGAAAGGGCGCAAGCAGGATGACGCCTTCGACTTTCTGCGGATGAGCTTGAGCATAAAGCAGGGCGCCCATGCCGCCGAGCGAGATACCGAGGAACCACAAGCGCGCCGGTCGTTCGGCCAATGCAGGAAGGATGACCTGCTGGTCGAGGTCTTCGACGACGGTGCGATCGAGATAGCGCGCGAGATCGGCGGCCGGCGCCACCACCTCCACCGTCGGCCGGCGCGCCTGTACTGCCTGGACGAAATCGTGTTCGGCGAAATCCTTGGGTTCGATACCGACGCCGGGCAGCGCCACCAACAGGACGCGGTCGCCGGCTGCCTCCCGCGCCGGATGACGGACAACCTCCATGGGCGGGGATGCCGTCACGGGTGCCGGTCTCCGCGCCCGTTGCGGACCGCCTCGCCGAAGCCGTGCTCGGCGCTCAGGATGGCGGCAAAGAAAAGGCTGAATACCGCGCCGATCGCGACGGCCATGCCAATGTCGTGCAGCACCGGGACGCCCGAGAAGGAGAGGCTGCCGAAGCCGACGACGGTGCTGAGATTTGCCAGCGCGAGGGACGCGATGGCGCGCTCGCGATGGGCGTCCTCACCCCGCATGCGTTCGAAGAAGAGGCAGTAGTTCGATCCGACTGCCACGATCAGCAGCAGGCCAACCAGATTGAAGATGGACAGCTTCTGGGCGTCGGCGGTGAGGAGAGCCGCGGTTGCGGTCACCGCGGCTGCGAGCGGCGCGGCCGTAACCAGCACGCGGCGCGCCGAACGCAGGCTTGCCGCCAGCAGGACGATAATGACCAGACCGCCGATCAGGGCGAGTGTCACCGCCTCGTGCTGGTAATGCTGCAGCAGGTGGTCAGCCGCGCCCTTGAGGTCGACGAAAGCGATCTCCGGCTTGCCCAAGGCGGCGACAGCCGCCGCAACGCGCGGCGCGTCGGCGACGCCGCGCAGCGGCAGCATGGTCGTCCATCCGCCGCGCCGCTGGTAGAGAAGCGAATCGAGCTTGAGCGCCAGGTCGCGCGGAAGGTCGTCGCGCGTTAGCGGCGGCGCCGCCTTCGCCGCGGCGACGTCCCGGAGGAAGGGCGCGAAGAGGTCCGTCCGGAAGGGCATGCCGGCGAGCGCCTGCTGCAATCTCCCGCGCAGCGTGTCCGTGTCCGGCAATGCAGCCTGCCGGGCCCGCTGCGTCGCCAGGCTCGGCAGATATGCGGTGGGCGCGTCGAAGCCGGAAAGCGCCGTCTGCGCGACCAGCGTCGCCAACACCCCCGACAGCCGCTCACTCTCGGTCAGCGCCTGCTGCTCGTCCGCAGCGTTGACGACGAGGAGGTAGCGGAGATCGAGGGCGCCCAGATCACCACGAAGCTCGCGATCCAGCCTTAGCTCGCCGGCCGGGATCGGACTGAGGCTCGACAGGTCCTGCTGCCAGAAGCCGCCGCGATGAAAAGCGAGGAGCGCCGCCGCGCCGAGCATCAGGAGCGCCAGCACCATGCGCAGCGCTCGCGCATGGCTCATTGCCAGCAGCAGGGGAAGCGCGAATATCTCGGAGGCGCCGGTGGAGAAATTCCGCGGCAGCAGCGCAGGCAGAACCCAACGCGTGACGCTCACCGCGACCACCAGACCGATGATGGAGAAGAGGCCGAGCTGCGCGAAGCCGGTGAAGCTCGAGAACAGCATGGCGCTGAAGCCGGCGATCGAGGTGATCACGCCGAGACGCAGCGTCGGCCATATGCGCGCGAGCGTGTCCTCGGCCGAGCCGCCCGGTGCCGTCTGCGTGAGAAGGTAGATGGGATAGTCGACGGATTCACCGATCAGGGTGACGCCGAAGCCGAGCGTGATGCCGTGCACGAAGCCGAAGCCCAGCGCGACGCTGGCGATGCCGGCGACCGCGCCGCTCGCCACGGGGAGAAGACCAAGGAACAGCAGGCGCGGCGAGCGGTAGGCGAAAAGCATCAGGCTCGCTACCACGACGGTCGCCAGGAGAGAGAGGCGCGTGGCGTCCCCTTCTATTGTCGCTCGTGTCCGCACCGCGAAGACGCCCGGGCCGGTTTCCAGGAGATGCGCCTTCGCGGCGCCGGGCACGTCCTGGCGCGCACGGTCAAAGGCCGTGCGGATCAGCCCCAGCGCCCGCTGCTGGGCGTCGATGTCGAAGCCCGCGTCGCGCGTCTGCACGACGAGCACGGCACGCCGCTCGTCAGCCGAGAACCAGACCCCCTCATGGGCATGGGGCCGCGTGGCGCCCGCCAACCGGTCGACCAGCCCCAGCATCTCGCCGGTGGGATCGCCCGGGAGGCTGTTCTTGATCAGCACCGCCAAATCCGAGCCGAGCAGCCGCAGATCCTTCTCCAGCGCGCGATGGAGGCCGGCCACGGTGAAGCGCCCGGGCGCGACGTCCGGGCTGAGCAGATACCGGTTGCGCCAGAAGAAAGCCCGGTCCGTCTCGACGGCGCCCGTCTCGCCATTGTTGACCGCGAGAAAAGCCGGCTCGCCGGCCAGGCGCTTGGCCATGGCGCGGCTGATCATCGCCAGCGCCTCCGCGGGCGCGTCGTCCATGCCGAGGAGTATGAGCCGCGACGCGGCGCCGTTCCGCACTTGGTCGACGAGCACCTCCTGCGCGGCCGAGGGCGAGCGGGGCAGAAATGCCGTCATGTCGGTCGCCACCCTGGTTCGGGAGACGATCACGGCGCAAGCCGCCATCGCGACGATCCAGAGCACGATGGTGCCGCGTCGCGACATCGTCATCGGGCGGTTTCGACGATGCTCATGTCGGAATGATCGCCGTCGGCATCCTCTGTCATCACCCGGCGGATCGTGTTGCCGCTGCCGGCGATAAGGATCGATTTGACGAGTTTCCGGAGCGTTGCGTCCTTCGGCACCAGCGCGAGCTGCCAATCGGCGGCATCGCCTGAGAGGCTGATCTCGTAGAAGCGCTGAAGCGCCGGCAGGTCGCCGGCGAGGGTGGCACGGATGCCTTCGACGAGGGCTCCGACTTCCGGATAGCGCGCAAGGGAGAGCGTCCGGTTGCGGTCCTCAGCCCCTCCCTCGATGGTCAACGTGTCGCCCGCAAGCGCCAAACGCTCCCATTTCGGCGACACCGTGATCTTCTGCACCTGGTCCGGGGCGACGTAGAGCAGCGTACCCGACGCGATCAGCGGCTGATCGAGCACATGCAGGTATTTGCGCTCGACGAACTGGCTGGAGGCCGATTTGACCTGCTGCAGCGACTGCATCAACTGCTGGATCCCCCAGACCCGTGCCGCCGTTGCGCCGGCCTGGACCTGGGCCGGAACACCGGCGCCGCGGATTGCGAGCAGCGGCAAGAGAAACAGGAGGAGGCCGACTTTGACACGCATCTCATGCCCAGAAGTCGAAGAAGTTGAACCAGTTGAAGGGCGCCTCCCGGCAATGGTGCTCGAGCCGTTCGACATAGCGGCTCATGGCTTTATCGATATCGTCGCGGACCCCGCAGGGCGCCGCCTCAGACAGGTCGGTCAGCCGCTCGAAATGGACATCGTAGCGCCGGCCGCCCCGGTAGGCGCCGAACATGAGCACGACCGGCCGCTTTAGCAACGCCGCCATGCGGAAGGGGCCGCTCGGAAAGGCCGCGGGGGCGCCCAGGAATGGATACCGGGCGCGCTCCTCTCCGTCCAGGCTGCGGTCGGCGAGGATGCCGACGAAGTGGCCTTCCTCGAGACGCTGATCGACCTCGATCATCGCCCCCGGCTTCCCCAGCCCGACCACGTCCATGGCGAGATCGGGATTGATGGCATTCAGCGCCGATCGGATCTTGCGCGCATTCTCCTCATACATGACGAGGGTGACGCGCAGTCCCGGCTGCCGCCGTCCGAGTGCCCGCGCCACTTCGAAGCTGCCGAAATGCGCGCCGAGCAGAATGCAGCCGGAGCCGCGTTCGAGAATGTCCATGACGACGTCCTCGCCCTGCACCTGCACGTCGAAGCGATGAAGCCCGTCGTTTAGGAAGAATACCCGATCGAGAATGCAGCTCGCGAAGGCGTGGTAGTGGCGGAAGACGTCGGCTGCGCCCGGCCTGCGGCCGAGTACCCGCGCGAGATAGCGCCGCGAAGCGAGCCGCGGCCTGCCGGAGAAGATCAGGAAGTAAAGACAGATCGGGTAGAGAAAGAGGCGCGCCGCCGGACGGCCGAGACGAAGCGCGACCCAGACGATGAATTTCAGCAGCGGCATGGCGCCGCGCTCACCGCGGACCGTCCATTCCGGCGGTGTCCCGGCCGATGTCACCGAGCCGCCTCTCCGAGCGCCAGCGTGCCGGTCAACACGGGCCCTGCCGGATCGGGCAGTCGGCATTCGAACCGGGTCTCGCCATTGGGCAGGAGCTCCCAGCGAATCAGCATGCGGTCTCCCGGGCGCACCGGTCGGAGGAACTTCGCCGAGCGGATCGTGGCAGGCGCGGTCGGCCTTCCGGCGCTTGCCGCCACGGCGCGCAACACCTCGTCGAGGAGGACGGCCCCGGGGATGATCGGATTGCCGGGGAAGTGGCCGGCCGCCGTGGGATGGTCTACGGCAAAGCAGATCTTGGCGGAATCGGGCGGCGTCATTTCGGTCGACTCGCGGAGCCGTTCCGCAACGCCAGCTGCAGCAAGGCCTCGCGCGACAGCTTTCCCATGAAATTGCGTGGCAGGGCGTCGACGAGCATCAGCGGGCGCGGCAGGAAGGCGGCATCGACCCGTCGACGCAACGCGCGCAGGATCGCGGCGACGGTCATGCCGGGCGCCACGACGAACGCGACGAGGCGGGTGACGCGCTCGCCTGATTCCTCCGGCATGACGAAGAGGCCGTCCCTGACGCCCTCGATCGCGGTGAGCTGGTGGTTGAGATGGGCAAGGGAGGTGCGCTTGCCGGCGATGTTGACGAGATCCGACGTGCGGCCGTGAAGCAGAAAACGGCGGGGACCGGAAAGCTCGATGACGTCCTGGAGCAGGGTTGCTGTCTCCACCGGCGCGCCGGTTGCCCAGGTGCCGCGCTCGTCCTGGCGCAACGCGACACCCTCGAGGCAGCGCCACGCCGTCTCCCGCGCGGTTTCCCGCAGCGCGAGCTGGCCCGCTTCCGAGCAGCCATAGATCTCGCGCAGCGGGGCGCCGAACCGGGCTTCGGCCTCGACCGCGAGCGCGCGCGACAGGGGCGCGGTCGCCGAGATCACCAGATCGGCGGCGGGCGGGTCGACCGCCTCGGCGAGGAGGGCGCGAAGGTGGATAGGCGTCGAGACGAGGAGGCGTGGCCGCGACGCGGCCGCGAGCGCGGCCCGGATGTCGCTCGGATAGAACGGCCGCTCCGCGTGGATCGCCAGCCCGTGCTGGAGCGCGAGGAGGACGGTCGATTCGAGCCCGTAGCTATGCTGATGCGGCACCGTGCCGATCACCGTGGCGCCGTGCAGCGCGCCAACTCCCAGGTCGTTGCCGGCGGCGAGTGCGCTGCGCACGAGCGTGCCCCAGGACTTCGCCTGCGGCTTCGGCCGCCCGGTCGATCCCGAGGTGAAGAGCAGGACGGCGCGCTGGGCGGCGGGCACGAGCGGCGCGGCCGACGCCGGCATCTCGCCGAGTTCCTCCGGATAGGCCATGCACGGGAGGGGGAGGGGCGTCGGCCCATTGTCGCTGAGGCAATAGAGGTCGACAAAATCTTCCGCCAGTTCCTTCAGCGTCCCCGGCGTGTCGTTGGGCGGCAGCAGCGTCACCTGCCGCCGCGAGAGCGCCGCCGCGAGGCCGACGGCGAAACGGTAGCGGTCCGCGCAAAGATTGACGACGTGACCATGGCAGGGCAGCGCCGCCGAGAGCGCGGCGACGTCGCTGAGGAAACGGCGCACGCTCATAGGCTGGCCGAGCCGACGAGCGAAAAGCGCGTCAGGCCGGTCATGCCGGAGGAGCGGATAGGCGTCGCGCGCGAAGAGGGGATACTCGTCCCGGACACCGTCGACCTCACCGCCGGGCATCAGCCGGAATCCGTCCGCCGGGAGAGCCCCTCTCCGATGTAGCCGATCATCCGGATCACCTCGCGCGGCGAGTGGCGCGGCGCATCGGCGAGGCGGAGCATGCGCCAGCTCTGCTCGGCCGCGAAGAAGAGCACGATCAGCGGCAGGTTCATGATGCCGACGAAGAACGACCACGCGACGAGCGGCGCCAGAAGGAAGAGCGCCAGCGAGGTCCCGAGCTGCGCCGCGAAGAAACCGCACCAGGCCCAGGTGATGCCGCGCGTGTAGCGCGCTTCCGCGTCGGGGATGGTGCCGTACATGCGCCGCGCCAGTGTGGTGACGAGCGCCACTCGTCCCGGCAGGAGCGTGCGGCCGAATACCGCCAGCAAACCGCAATAGACGAGCGTGTGGGGCACGGCCGCAGCGGCGACTAGGCCGATATCGACCGCCCGCGGGCCCAGTGCCGAGGCGACGTGCGCGGCATAGCGGGTGGTCAGCGCCATGTGGATCAGCATGGGCAGCAGGCCAAGGCCGATGAAAGTCGCCCGCTTAGCCGCCGGAGCCGCGGTCAGACGCATTCAGCCGGCTCGATTTTGCTGTATGTACCGGCTCAGGCTGCGCAGCGAGGCGAATATCTCGTGGTTGCTCTTGTCATTCGCCCGGAGCTTCACGCCGAACTCCTTCGACACGACCAGGGCGACCTCGAGCATGTCGATCGAATCGAGTCCCAGTCCCTCGTCAAACAGCGGCGCGTCGGGATCGATCTCCGCTGCCTGGACCTCCAGGTTCAGGGTGATGACGATAAGGCGCGCCAAGGTCGCCTCGTCATGGTTTTGACTATTCTGCTCGCTCATACCGCTTTATCTCTATTGACCCAATCGCTCTCGCGGCCACGCTCGGAAGTGAGCGGCGTTCCGCCGCGTCGGCCGGCTCAACGGGGGGCATCGCCCGGGTGCCCCGACGTCGGCGGGGGATTGCCATCATGGAGCTTCGCGGCCGCCGCCGACGCGCCGCTCCGGACCGCGTCCCAGACGGCGACGGCGCCGTCCTTGACCCCTTTGCCTAGACGCACAGCCCCCTCCCCGATACGATGTGCTCCGTCCTTGATCTGCTCTCCTGCGCTGTCCATGGAGGGGCTACCCTGCGCCTCCGGCCGGTCGCCGCTCTGGGCCAGGGACGGCTCGGCGAGAGCGATCGTGACGATCGCGATGGCCAGGACGAGCTTCACGAAAGGCCGCATGGCAAACCCGACACGATGATCCTCTGCCGAAGCGAATGGCCGCGGCGCCGTTGACCGGCCGCCGCGCGTAAGCCGACACCCTAACGCAGAACGGCTCTATCATCCATATCGTCACGCTCGGGAGAGCGGGCCTGGACTCCTTGCCTTTTTGCGCGCTGTGAGCATAGCCGCCGGCCATCGCGGCGTGCTCGCCGCTGCGGTAGCGGGCAGGGCGGCCGTTCGGCGGGCTGTGTCAACATTGGGTGGGGCTGGGTACTGCCCGGCCCGTTAAGGACCGGGCCGCCGGGGTAGAGGAGCCGGCGGCGGTGCGGCCGGCCCCGAGCCGTGGCAAGGCCGTCCGTCCGGATCCCGGCCATCGTCCAGCACGGCCCGGCGATTGCTCACGCCGGCGCAGGGCCGCCGTCGAGGATCTCGCGGAGATAGGCGACGTGCTCGGCGAAGGCGCGGCGGCCCGACGGGGTGGGCTTGACCCGCGTCTGCGGCTTCCTGCCGACGAAGCGCTTCTCGATGGCGACGTAGCCGGCTTTCTCCAGCGTCTCGAGATGCGCGCCGAGATTGCCGTCGGTGGCGCCGACCAGCGTCCTGAGCCGGGTGAACTCGAGCGCGGCGTCGGGGCCGAGCACGTTGAGCGCGGCCATGATCTTCAGGCGCATCGCCTGGTGAATCACCTCGTTGAGCCCGCTCATTCCGCGACTACCTCAAACGGCGCAGCCACAGGCCGCCGGCGATCAGCCCGCCGCCATTTACCACCGCCATCCACGGCAGGAACCACGGACCCGACCAGAAATATCCCGCCAGCGTGAGGGCCGTGACGGTGAGCCCGCAGTAAATGTAGAAGCGGCCGAGCCAAAGGCCGCCGATCACATATCCCAGCATGAACAGGATCGGCCAGAAGGTCGCGAGCTGCCGCGGCGCCACCGGCCAGAACAGCAGCAGGATGACGAAGCCGAAGCCGACGAGCACCAGTTCGGTATAGAGCAGCAGCTCGCCCAGCCGGGCATCGCGCGCTCTGCGGCGACGATGGATGAGGAAGCTGCCGGCGAAGCCGAGGATGGTGATGGCGATCCAATGCCGGTAGTGCAGCGCCGGCTCCAGGAAGGAGATGACGTAGCCGGCGCCGACCAGCAGCCCCCACAGGATCAGTGCCGCGCTGCTGCGGGCATAGACCAGCGTCTCGCGCGTCCGCCGCTCGACACTGGCGACGTCGCTCAGCGATGCCGCGGCTTCGTTCGGGTCGATGGTCATGGCTCGGGCTCCCACGGGCCTGTGGCGCGTCGGCGGCAAGCGTATCACAGCCGGCAACTGAAACGGACGAGGGGAGACGCAGCCGCGGCCAACCTCCGGGCGAGCCTCAAAAATACCGTGCCAGCCTGGCGATCACGCTGGCCGCCTGCGGCACGCTGCCCCAGTCGGAGCGGCGTCCGCCGAGGTTGGCCTCGGCGATCGCGCCGATCGTCCAGTTGTTGGAAAGGTAGTAATCGGCCGTGATCTGCGACACGCTCGAGCCGTCCTGCAGGTCGACGCTGGTGAAGGCGCTGAGCTCGAGATTGATAATGAACGCGTCCTGCCAGTCGGCGCGCAGAAAGCCGCTATGCGTCGCGGTCGGCTCCTGCTGGTCGAGGGCGTATTCGCGGATGTACCAGAGCGTGTCGGCGACGCCCGGCAGGTTGGCGCGCGACTGGCCGATGGCGAGCCAGTTGTGCCAGTCCTGCGGCGAGAATCCCGCCTGATGGAAATGGTATTCGAGGTTGAAGACGATCTTCGCTTCCGACGTGTAGGAGGCGCCGACCGCGAGGTCGTTCTGGAAATAGCGGCGCGAATTGTCCGGCATCACCGGCGGTAGATTGCCGGGCAGCGTGCCGGTATCGGCGCCATAGCGCAGCGCCTCGGCGATCAGGCTTTGCTGCCGCCCGCCGGCCCATTCGGCGTAGAGCACGGTGCTCTGCCCGACGCTCTCGGCGAGGTTGAGGCCGACCTCGGTGCGCTCGCCTTCGTGATAGAGCAGCGCCTCCGGACTGAAATCGCCGACGAGGTTGACGCTGGTCTTGAGCAGCAGGCGCTGGTGCGCGTTAGTGCGGTCGAGTTCCGGGTCGAGGCTCGGCAGCGTCGTATCGGTATAGATCGGGCTCGGCCGGTAGAGCTGCGGCGCGTAGGCCAGCGTCAGCGACACGCCTTCGCCGATATGCTGGCCCTCGAGCATGAAGGTGCCGAGCCGGTCCTCGCGCAGCACCGCCGGGTCGATCGACAGCGGCTCGACTACGGCGCGCGTCTTGAAGAAATCGGTCGGGTTGAAGCCGGCGGCGACGCCGCTCTTCACGTTGATGCGGCCGAGATCGAAATAGTTGCCGGGGAGCGCCTGCCAGGTGACGAAGCCCTCGCGGAAGTCGTTGCGCACGTTCTCGTGGCTCGGCAGCGGCGTCTCGTCCTGCGCCTGCAGGTTGAGCCTGCCGCTGTAGGCCGCGCTGACGTCGCCGTCGAGCGCCCATTCCTTGCGCGTGTCCAGGAAGATCAGCTCCTGCCAGTTGGGGGTGGCGGGCGGCGGCACGGGCACCAGCACGCTGCGCTGCGAATCGAGGGTGAAGGCGTTCTCGAGATAGATCGTCTGGCGCGGATCCCGTGTCGGCGCCGGTTCGGCCGAGTGCTCATCGGACGGCTGCTGCACGCTCTCGGGAATGAGGTCGAGATCCCCGTTCTCGTCGGCGAGCGCCGGCGCTCCGGCGAACGCCAGAAGCAGCGGCGCGATGCCGAGCGCCGGACGCATCAGTCGATCCGCAGCCGCGGCAGGTAGTCGCGCTGGAACCAGGCGTCGGGTATCTCCTGGAATTGGTAGTCGCCGAAGTCGATGCGCGTCACCAGCGAACTGTCGACGGCGTCGATGATGATCGCCTCGGTCGGGCGGACGCCGCCCAGCTCGGCGGCGAACTTGCCGAAATAGAGGATCTTCAGCAGCCTTCCGCTGTCGGAATAGAACTTCGCCTTGATCGGATGGGCGGTCGTTTTTTCGACCCAGTATTCGACGCGGTTGTAGGTCGCGTGGTCGTTGGCCGCCTTCATGTCGAGATGCCAGCAATCCCTGCTCTTGCGGGCGCTGTCCTGGATGCTCTCGGCGCCGATCAGCGTGCCGGCGTAGTCGATCGCCAGGTTGACGGTGAGCACGTCGCCGATCGCGGCCTGGCCGATCAGGCGCTGCTGCGGCGAGATGCGCACGCTCGCCTTGGAGGCTGGGTCGAAGAACCACAGCACGGTGCCGTCGAGCAGCGCCATCTTGCCGGCGTCGCGCGGCGGCTCGATGTAGCGCACGATGTCGCGGAACTGGCCGGTGACCTTGTCGATCTTGGCGTAGACGACGATCGTGTCGCTGCTGCGCGCCGTGCCGGCGACGTACTCGGTGAGCGTGTTGGTCACGCGGAAAGGCTGCCCCGGATTGCGCACGCGATCGGCAGCCGCGATAATCTCCTGCGCGCTCTGGGCATGCGCCGCGGCGCCGGCGAGCAGCAGGAGGAGGGCGGCGAGCGGCATCGTCTTCTCGCTTCGGATCATGACGGCCTCAGATATGGCGCAGCGCATCCACCACCTGCAGCTTGGCGGCGCGGTTGGCGGGGATGAGCGCGGCGATGGTGGCGACGAGGACGAGGCCGAGCCAGGTGCCGAGGATCAGGCCGCGATCGGTGAAGAGGTAGAGCCGAAACGGCACCGGCGAGGCGTTGCCGGGCGGCGTCCAGGTCAGCCCCGCCCGGTTCACCAGCACCGCGACGACCACCGCCAGCACCAGGCCCACGCTTGCGCCGATCGCGCCGAGCAGGCAGCCCTCGATCAGGAACTGGCGGCGGATGCCGCCGCGCCGCACCCCCATGGCGCGCGTCGTGCCGATCTCGTTGGTGCGCTCCATCACCGTCATGGTCATGGTGTTCACCACCGCGAAGAGCACGATGACGCTCATGATCACCGCGATGAAGAGGAAGATGGCGCGAAAGAAGTTGAGCGTCTGGGTGTAGAGCGGCGTGCGCTCGGCGAAGTCGCGCACCTCGAGATCGAGGCCCTTCTCCTTGAAGAGCGACGCAAGCCGCCGGCGCGCCGGCGCCATGTCCTCGCTGCGGTGCAGCTGCAGTACGATGCCGGTGACCTTGTGCTCGCCGCGGCCGTAGAGCAGCTGCTGCGCCAGCGCCAGATGCAGGCCGATGTAGTTGTCGTCGAGATCCTTGACTCCCTGGGATTCGGCGCCGCTGAGATAGAGGCTGACGACGTTGGGCGCGCCGCCGGCCGTCGCGGCCAGCAGGTCGATGCGCGGCAGCTTCGCATCGGGATCGGCGTTCACGGTGACATCCTTGGCCGCGAGATCACTGAAATCCTCTTGTGCTGGAGCGGCCGTGCCGGCGTCCTCGCGCGGTGCGGCCGCCGGCGCCGGCGGGCAGTCGGCGATCTTGAGATCGGCGCAGAGATTGAGGATGCGGGCGAGTCCGACGCCGATCAGGCCGCGCGCCTGATCGGCGTCGGCGAGCCGGGTGTCCGGAGCGTAGGGGCGGCTGGCGCCGTATTCATCCCATTGCAGCATGCGCTGCCGGTCGGAGGGAACGATGCCGACGCCGAAGAACGTCTTGGCCGCGTCGTTCTTGCCCTGAAAGTTGCCGGCGATGCCGAAGAGCGACAGGGTCGGCGTCTCCACGTTGATCAGCGGCTTCAGCACGGGATCCTCGGCGATCACCCGCATCACCGATTTGTAGTCGTCGATGCCGTAGGCCGCCGGATTGCCCGCGCCATAGAGAAAATAGCCGTTGCGGAAGACGGTGAGGTGGCCGACGCGCTGCACGACGCCCGTTTGGTAGCCCGCGAAGATATAGCCCTGGAATGCGCCGAAGAGCAGCAGCGCCACCGCCCCGACGGCGATGGCGAGGCCGGTGATCGCCGAGCGGCGGCCGTTGCGCAGGATGTTGCGGAAACCGATCTTGAGCAGCATCACGCGTCCCCTCCGGCGCTGTGGCCGACCAGCTCGCCGTCGCGGATGGTGAAGGTCTCGTCGGCGTGCGAGATCAGCTGCGGGTCGTGCGTCGAGAAGATGAAGGTGGTGGCGAACTCCGCCTGCACCTTGTGCATGAGCTCGATGATGGCCGCGCCGGTGCGGGTGTCGAGATTGGCGGTCGGCTCGTCGGCGAGCACGATCTCGGGATGCTTCACCAGCGCGCGGGCGACGGCGACGCGCTGCTTCTGGCCGCCGCTGAGCTCGTTCGGCCGCTGGTCGCGCTGTCCGGCGAGGCCGACCGCTTCCAGCATGCCGAGCGTCCGCTCGCGCCGCTCGCCGGCTGGGGTCCCGACCAGCAGCAGCGGATACTCCACGTTCTCATAGGCCGACAGCACCGGGATGAGGCTGAAGCCCTGGAAGATGAAGCCGATGTAGCGGGCGCGGAAATCCGAGAGCGTGTTGTCGCCGAGCCTGTCGGTCGGCTGGCCGCAGACCTCGACCGTGCCGCCGCTGGGCGCGTCGATGCAGCCGATCAGGTTGAGCAGCGTCGTCTTGCCGCTGCCCGACGGGCCGATCACCATCGAAAAGCGGTGGCGCCGGATGTCGAGGCTGACGCCCTTGAGCGCCGCAACTTCGACGGTTCCGGTGCGGTAGGTCTTTGCCACCTGCCGCAGCCGCGCCACCGGCGCGGCGCCGGTGTCGCTCAGTCCTGGACTGTTCACGCGTCCCTCCTGTGCCCGGTGGCCTGCAATTTGTAGAGAACTCTGTATTACAGAGAACTTTGAATGTCAATATCCCGGCAGCGCCGGCGCTTGCACGCAAGCGCGAAAGCCGCACCGAGCGGACCCGCGGCGAGCCGCGGTCACCCGTCGAACCGCCGGCGCAGCGACCCTAGCCACCCGGCGAAGGAGCGCGCGAAGAACCCCGTCCAATGGTCGTACTCTTCGGCGGCGCAGTCGAAGGTCGCCCACCATTCGACGAAGCTCCGCTCGCCGTCGACGATCGGCGTGACGCGGATGGCCGCTAGGAACCGGCGCACCGGAAAGCGCGGCGCGCCGCAGAATTCGTAGCTATAGCAGCGCTCGAGATCGGAATGGGCGAGGAGGCGCTGGCGGATACGCGTCCCGCCCATGCGGACATGGCGCACGGCGCCGACCGCGTCGCCGGGCCTTCCGTCCTCGATGCCGCTCTCGTCGACGCCGTCGACCCAGAGCCGGTAGTTGCCGAAATCGCGGATGAGCGACCAGACGCGCTCGGCGTTCGGCTCGAAGACGGTGCTGTAATAGGCGCGCGCCATGGGTCGACCTCTCGGTGTTCGCTGCGGGATCGGCGAGAGGATGGGGGGGCGGCTGCGGCCGGGCTATCCGGAAAGGGCGGAGAATTCGGCGCGCGCTGGTCCGCGCGGTGCGGCTCCCGCGCCTGCTGCGCAATCGCTGCCGCCGCCAGCGACGACGCGCTACGCGCGTCGCGCTAGGGCCACGCCACTTCCGGCGGCAACGACATCAGGATCGCGTCGATGTTGCCGCCGGTCTTGAGACCGAAGGCGGTGCCGCGGTCGTAGAGCAGATTGAACTCGACGTAGCGGCCGCGGCGGACGAGCTGGTGGCGGCGCTGCTCGGCGGTCCAGGGCTCGAGCATGTGGCGGCGGACGAGGGCGGGGTAGACCGACAGGAACGCCTCGCCCACCGCGCGGGTGAAGGCGAAGTCGCGCTCCCAGTCGCCGCTGTCGAGATAGTCGTAGAAGATGCCGCCGACGCCGCGCGGCTCGTTGCGGTGCTTCAGGAAGAAGTAGTCGTCGCACCATTGCTTGAAGCGCGGGTAGTAGGCGGGATCATGCGCGTCGCAGGTGACTTTGAGCGCGGCGTGGAAGGCCTCGGCGTCGGCGGCGTCGGGAACCATCGGCGTGAGGTCGGCGCCGCCGCCGAACCAGGTCCTGGTGGTGCGGATGTGGCGGGTGTTCATGTGTACCGCCGGCACCAGCGGCGAGCGCAGATGCGCCACCAGCGAGATGCCGCTGGTCCAGAAGCGCGGGTCCTCGGCGGCCCCCGGGATCTGGCTGCGGAACTCCGGCGAGAACTCGCCCCAGACGGTGGAGACGTTGACGCCGACCTTCTCGAAGACGCGGCCGTGCATCAGCGATATGACCCCGCCGCCGCCGCCCTCGCGCTGCCAGGCCCGCCGCTCGAACCGGCCCGCCTCGCCCTCGGCCGGGCGCTCGGCGGCGTAGGCGTCCTCGAGCGCCTCGAAGGCGGCGCAGATGCGGTCGCGCAGCTCCGTGAACCACTGGGCAGCGCGTTCTTTCTCGGCTTCGCTCATGGCGGCTCCCCGGGAAACTGCTCGGTCTGGCGCAGCGCTTCGCCCAGCACCATGGCGGCGGCGACCGCCACGTTGAGCGAGCGCTGTCCCGGTTCCAGCGGAATGCGCAGCCGTGCCTCGGCCGCGCCATGCACCACTTCGGGCGCGCCGGCGCTTTCGCGGCCGAGCAGCAGCGTGTCGTCCGGCCGGAAGCGGAAGCGATGATAGGCGAACGGCGCCCGGGTGGTGAGCAGCACCAGCCGGCCTTGGCGTCCGGCGTGGAAGCTCTCCCAAGACGGGTGCCGGACGAGGGTGGCGGCGGCGATATAATCCAACCCGGCGCGCCTGAGCCGCCGGTCGCTGAGCACGAAGCCGCAGGGCTCGATGATATCCACCGGCACGCCCAGGCACGCGCCCAGCCGGAGCAGGGCCCCGGCATTCTGCGGGATATCGGGCTGGTAGAGAGCAAGCCGCATGGCGGTCCTGTTTTGCAGACTTCGGCAGGATCGACTATACCCGCGCCGCTCCCAGGCGGAGCGCAGGCTTGCTGGCGGTTCTGCGGCAGGATGTCGCATAGCCGCGCGCGTCCAACAGTATAGCTTTCGCGCCGTCTATATCCTGCCCGGCGGGGGAGCCTGGGCGGTCAGTCTTAAGGAGAGGTGGCCCGATGGCGGATGCGGCGCAACCGAAGCCGATGGATGCGCATACCCATGATTCGGGGACACGGCGCGATTTCCTGCAGATCGCCGCGACGTCGCTGGCCGGGATCGGCGCGGCGATCGCCGTCTGGCCGCTGATCGACAGCATGAACGCCGCCAAGGATACGCTGGCGCTCTCCACCACCGAGGTCGATCTCGCGCCGGTGCAGATGGGTCAGCGCCTCACCGTCAAATGGCGCGGCAGCCCGGTCTTTGTCGACCACCGCACCGCCGACGAGATCAAGGCGGCGGACGCGGTCGATCTCGGCAGCCTGCGCGATCCGCAGACCGACGCGCAGCGGGTGCAGAAGCCGGAATGGCTCATCGTCGTTGGCGTCTGCACCCATCTCGGCTGCGTGCCGCTGGGGCAGAAGCCGACCGATCCGCGCGGCGCCTATGGCGGCTGGTTCTGCCCCTGCCACGGCTCGCAATACGATACCTCGGGCCGCATCCGCCAGGGGCCCGCGCCGCTGAATCTGGCGGTGCCGCCGTATCAGTTCACCACCGCCACCACCGTCAAGATCGGTTAGGAGAGCCCGGGTCATGGCCGCCGCGCCGCAGCAGAACAAGATCGTTCGGTGGATCGACCACCGCCTGCCGATCTTCACCTTCATGCAGCATGAGCTGAACGAGTACCCCACGCCCAGGAATCTGAGCTACTGGTGGAACTTCGGTTCGCTCTCCGGGATCATGCTGGTGATCATGATCGTCACCGGCGTGTTCCTCGCCATGCAGTATACGCCGAACGTGAACATGGCCTTCGATTCCGTCGAGCGCATCATGCGCGACGTGAACTTCGGCTGGCTGCTGCGCTATCTCCATATGAACGGCGCGTCGTTCTTCTTCATCGTGGTCTACGTCCATCTGTTCCGCGGGCTCTACTACGGCTCCTACAAGGAGCCGCGCGAGCTGCTGTGGATGCTGGGCGTGGTCATCCTGCTGCTGATGATGGCGACCGCCTTCATGGGCTATGTGCTGCCCTGGGGCCAGATGAGCTTCTGGGGCGCCAAGGTGATCACCAGCCTGTTCTCGGCCATCCCCGTGGTCGGCGACAGCATCGTGCGCTGGCTGTGGGGCGGCTTCAGCGTCGACAATCCGACGCTCAACCGCTTCTTCTCGCTGCACTACCTGCTGCCCTTCGTCATCGTCGGCGTCGTCGTGCTGCATCTCGTGGCGCTGCATCAGCACGGCTCGAACAACCCGCTCGGCATCGACCGCAAGGGGCCGCAGGACAGCATCCCCTTCCATCCCTATTACACCGTCAAGGACATGTTCGGGCTGGGCGTGTTCCTGATCATCTACGCCGCCTTCGTGTTCTACATGCCCAACGCGCTGGGCGATCCGCAGAATTACGTGCAGGCGAATCCGATGCAGACGCCGCTGGAGATCGTGCCGGAATGGTACTTCCTGCCGTTCTACGCCATCCTGCGCTCGGTGCCGGACATCCTCTTCATCCCGGCCAAACTCGCCGGCGTGCTCTGCCTGTTCGGTGCCATCGGCGTGCTGTTCTTCCTGCCTTGGCTCGACACCTCGCGGGTGCGCAGCGCGCGCTTCCGCCCGGTCTACAAATGGGTCTTCTGGCTGCTGGTGATCGACGTGGCCGTGCTGGGCTATTGCGGCGCGCATCGGCCCGAGGGCTGGTTCATCCTCGCCGGGCGGCTGAGCACGCTCTACTACTTCGTCCACTTCATCATCCTCTTCCCGGTGATCGGCTGGCTCGAACGGCCCCTGCCGCTGCCGACCAGCATCGCCGCCGCGGTCACGCGCAAAGGCGGCGCGCCGCTCGGCGCCGCATCGCCGATGGAGAAGCACTGATGCGCGCTCTCGCTCTTGCCGTTGCCCTGTTCGCGCTGGCCGTCGTGCCGGCTGGCGCCCAGGAAGAGACGCCGCTGCCGAAGCAGTCCTGGTCGTTCGACGGGCCGTTCGGCACCTATGACCGCGCCGCGGCGCAACGCGGCTTCCAGGTCTACGAAGAAGTCTGTTCGCACTGCCACTCGATGAACCTGCTGCATTACCGCGACCTCGAGGGCATCGGTTACAGCGAGGACGAGATCAAGGCGATCGCCGCCGCCCAGCAGGTGACCGACGGGCCGAACGATCAGGGCGAGATGTATCAGCGCCCGGGCCGGCCTTCCGACGCGTTCGTGCCGCCTTTCGCCAACCCGGAGGCGGCGCGCGCGGCGCTCAACGGCGCGTTGCCGCCCGACCTGTCGCTGATCATCAAGGCGCGCGAGGGCGGCCCCGACTATGTCGACGGGCTGCTGCAGGGCTACAAGAATCCGCCCGCCGGCATGAAGATGGCCGACAACATGCAGTACAACGAGTATTTCACCGGCCACCAGATCGCCATGCCGCCGCCGCTCGCCGGCGACGACGTGAAATTTGCCGACGGCACCAAGGCGACGCTGACGCAGGAGGCGCATGACGTCGCCACCTTCCTCACCTGGGCGTCGGAGCCGACGATGGAAGAGCGGAAATTCACCGGCGCCAAGGTGCTGATCTTCCTGCTGGTGATGACCGGAGTGCTCTACGGCGCCAAGCGCCAGATCTGGGCCGCGGTGCACTGAAGCCGGGCGCCGCGCTCGCGAAAAGGCGGCGCCGGCGGCGCCGCTTTTTTTGTGCCTGCCGGCGGCGCGTCTTTGCGCGGCGATCCGGCAATACCGATGGTGCGTCGCGACGCGATATGATTCACTCGCCGCCGGGGGAAGCACATTTCGGGGGACGCCATGTTTCATCGGATCGTTCGCATCGTGCTGTGCGCCGTCGTTTTGGCCGCTTTGACGTCGCCGTCGGAGGCTGCCGACCAAAGCGGCCAGCAGGTGAAGCGCGGCCGCTACCTCGTCGCGCTCGGGGGCTGCACCGACTGCCACACGCCCGGCCATTTCCTGGGGAAGCCGGACCAGACGCGTTATCTCGGCGGCTCCGATGTCGGCTTCTACGTCCCGCATGCCGGCACCTTCTACGGTCCGAATTTGACGCCGGACAAGGCGACCGGGCTCGGCAACTGGACCGCGGCGCAGATCGTCGCCGCGCTGCAGACCGGCAAGCGGCCGGACGGGCGGCTGTTGGCGCCGATCATGCCATGGCGCGCCTTCGCCACGCTGACCAAGGCCGACGCCTATGCCATCGCCGCCTTCCTCAAGACCTTGCCGCCGGTGAGCAACAAGGTTGCGGGACCATTCGGCCCCGACCAGGCGCCCAGCTCCTTCGCCCTGAAAGTGGTGCTGCCAGGCGAGGTGCTGACGCCTAAATAGCCGCCGCCACTTCTCTGTTGCCCTGGGGCGGCATGGCTGGAAGACTGCACTGATTGGGGCGTGAGGGGGGCGTTTCGGCCATGGCGTCTACACCGGTCATCGGCATCATCGGCGGCAGCGGGCTCTACCAGATCGACGGGCTCGTCGATATCGAGTGGCGCCGGGTCGCGTCGCCCTTCGGCGAGCCCTCGGACGAGCTGTGTTTCGGTACGCTCGCCGGGACGCGCGTCGTCTTCCTGCCGCGCCACGGCCGCGGCCATCGCCTCCCGCCCTCGGAAATCAATTTCCGCGCCAATATCGACGCGCTGAAGCGGGCCGGCGTCACCGAACTCATCTCGCTCTCCGCCGTGGGCAGCCTCAAGGCCGAGCTGCCGCCCGGCACCTTCGTGCTCGCCGACCAGTTCATCGACCGCACCTTCGCGCGCGCCAAGAGCTTCTTCGGCACCGGCCTCGTCGCCCATGTCGCCTTCGGCCACCCGGTTTGCGCGCGGGTCGGCGACGCGCTCGCCGCCGCGGGCCGGGAGGCGGGCATGGTGCTGCATCGCGGCGGCACCTATGTCTGCATGGAAGGCCCGCAATTCTCCACCGTCGCCGAAAGCAACCTGCATCGCGGCTGGGGCTGCTCGGTGGTCGGCATGACCAACATGCCCGAGGCCAAGCTGGCGCGCGAAGCCGAGCTCTGCTACGCCACCGTTGCCATGGTCACCGATTTCGACTGCTGGCATCCCGATCACGACCACGTCACCGTCGAGATGATCGTCGGCGTGCTGCTCGCCAATGCCGAGCGGGCGCGCGCGCTGGTGAAGGCGGTCGTGCCGCTGCTCGGCCGGCAGCAGGGTCCATGCCCGCAAGGCTGCCAGCACGCGCTCGACAACGCGATCATCACCGCTGCCGAGGCGCGCGATCCCGCGCTGGTGGCGAAGCTCGACGCGGTCGCGGGCCGCGCCCTCGCCAGGCGCTGAACGCGCGCCCCTCCTGGCACCGTCCGGGGCGGGGCGATATGATGCGGTAAAATTTCGCCGAGCTGGGAGCGACCATGAACGTCCGAGGCAAGCCGATGCGCACGATCTGGCTGGAGCCGGACGGCGGCGCCGTCGGCATCATCGACCAGACGCGCCTGCCGCACGATTTCGTCGCGGTGCAGCTGGGCACGCTCGCCGAGGCCGCGCACGCCATCCGCGCCATGCTGGTGCGCGGCGCGCCGCTGATCGGTGCCACCGCCGCCTACGGCATGGCGCTGGCGATGCGCCAGGACGCGTCGGACAGGGCGCTCGACGCGTCCTGCGCCACTCTGCTGGCGACGCGGCCGACCGCGGTCAATCTGCGCTGGGCGATCGAGGAGATGCGCGCCCTGCTGCGGCCGCTCGCTCCCGGCGAGCGCGCGGCAGCGGCCTACCGGCGCGCCGGCGAGATCGCCGACGAGGACGTGGCGATCAACCGCGCCATCGGCCGCCACGGCCTCGGCCTGATCGAGGCCGCCTGGGAGCGCGCCGGCAAGCACCGGCCGGTGGAACTGCTCACCCATTGCAATGCGGGCTGGCTCGCCACCGTCGATTGGGGAACGGCGCTGGCGCCGGTCTATGCCGCGCATGAGCGCGGCATTCCGCTGCATGTCTGGGTCGACGAGACGCGGCCACGCAATCAGGGGGCGAGCCTCACCGCCTGGGAGCTCGGCCAGCACGGTGTGGCCCATACCGTCATCGTCGACAATGCCGGCGGCCATCTGATGCAGCATGGCCGGGTCGATCTCTGCATCACCGGCACCGACCGCACGACGGCATCGGGGGATGTCGCCAACAAGATCGGCACATATCTGAAGGCGCTGGCGGCGCATGACAATGGCGTGCCGTTCTATGTCGCGCTGCCGTCGCCGACCATGGACTGGTCGATCGAGGACGGCGTGCGCGACATCCCGATCGAGGAGCGCGACGCGACGGAAGTGACCGAGATCGCTGGGCGGCTCTCGGATGGCAGCACGGCGCGGGTGCGCCTCGTGCCGGAGGGCAGCCCCGCCGCCAACTATGCCTTCGACGTGACCCCGGCGCGGCTCGTCACCGGCCTGATCACCGAGCGCGGCGTCTGCCCGGCGTCGCGCGCTGGGCTGCTGTCGCTGTTCCCGGAGCGGCGCCAGCTCATGGCCGGCGAATGACCGGCTCCTTGACCTCCCACCCCAACCCGCCCGGTCACGGGCAGGGCCGTTGCACGTGGGGTTCACCACGGAGACACGGAGAGCAAGTGTTGGGCGCGCACAGCGCGCCGTACTTTGCCTCTCCGTGTCTCCGTGGTCGATCTCCTTTATCGCCTGCCCGGTGGCACATGCAATTACCCTCCCTTCGAGAGGGGACGGGATGTCTTGCGCGTTTCGTTTTCCCCTCCCCCCTCGGGGGGGAGCGCAGGGAGGAGGGCGAGCAGCCCATGCGTTGCCGATGAAAAGCCGCTGGTCCGACAGCGAGGCCGACGGCTTCGTCGCGCGCTATGCCGACAAGGGCGTCAACCGCGACCTGGCGCTGCGCGTCTATACCACGCGGCTGCTCGGCAGCGATCCGCGCCTGGTGCTGCATGGCGGCGGCAACAGCTCGGTCAAGACGGCGATGTCCGACCTCCTCGGCGAGCCGGTGGAGGTGCTCTGCGTCAAGGGATCGGGCTGGGACATGGGCAATATCGAGCCCGCCGGACTGCCGGCCGTGCGGCTCGCGCCGCTGCGCCAGCTGCGCCGGCTCGACCGGCTGACGGACGAGGACATGGTCAACGCGCAGCGCGGCAACCTCCTCGACAGCGCCGCGCCCAACCCCTCGGTCGAGACCTTGCTGCACGCCTTCCTGCCGCAAAAATTCGTCGACCACACGCATTCGACGGCGGTGCTGGCGCTTACCGACCAGCCGGACGGCGAAGCGCTCTGTCGCGAGGTCTATGACGGGCGCATGGCGCTCATCCCCTACATCATGCCGGGCTTCGCGCTGGCCAAGCGCGCGGCGGAAATCTACGACGCCGATCCCGCCGTCGAAGGCCTGATCCTGCTGAAGCACGGCATCTTCACCTTCGGCGTCGATGCGCGCGAGGCCTATGAGCGCATGATCGCGATGGTGAGTCTCGCCGAGGAGCGCTTGAAGCGGGGGCGGCGCAATCTCTTCGCCGCCGCGGCGCTGCCGGCTCCGGCGCCGCTCGCCGAGGCCGCGCCGGTGCTGCGCGGCCTCGTTGCCATCGTCAACGACCGCGCCGCCGGCGTCGCCCGGCGGCAGGTCCTCTGCTTCCGCCGCTCGCCGGAGATCTTCAACTACGTCAACGGCGCCGAGCTCGAGCGCTACTCGCAGGTGGGGGTAGCGACGCCGGACCACACCATCCGTACCAAGAACTGGCCGCTGGTCGTGCCGCCGCCTGCCGCCGGCGACCTCGCCGCCTGGCGCGGTCGGGTGGTATCCGCGATCGAGGCCTATGCCCGGCGCTATCACGCCTATTTCGGTCGCCACAACGCGCAGCAGGCCAAGCCCAAGTCCGAACTCGATCCGCTGCCGCGCGTGGTGCTGGTTCCCGGCCTCGGGCTCTTCGGCCTCGGCGCCTCGGCCAAGGACGCGGCGATCGCCGCCGACATCGCCGAGAACACCATCGCGGTGATCACCGATGCCGAGGCGATCGGGCGCTATGAATGCGTTGGCGAGGCCGACATGTTCGACGTCGAATACTGGTCGCTGGAGCAGGCGAAGCTCGGCAAGTCGGCGGAGAAGCCGCTCGCCCGCCAGGTCGCAGTCGTCACCGGCGGCGGCAGCGGCATCGGCGCCGCCACCGCCAAGGCGCTGGCGCGCGCCGGCGCGGAGGTGGCGGTGCTCGACCGCGAGATGGATGCCGCCCGCGCCGCGGCCGCGGCGATCGGCGGCGCGGCCGCAGCGCTCGCCTGCGACGTCACCGACGCGGCGGCGGTGCGCGCCGCCTTCGATCGCGTCGTCGAGACCTTCGGCGGCGTCGACATCGTCGTCTCCAATGCCGGCGCCGCCTGGCAGGGGACGATCGGCGAGGTCGACGAGGCGGTGCTGCGCCGCTCCTTCGAGCTCAATTTCTTCGCCCATCAGGCGGTGGCGCAGAACGCGGTGCGGATCATGCGGGCGCAGGGGACGGGCGGCGCGCTGCTGTTCAACGTCTCCAAGCAGGCGGTCAATCCCGGCCGCGATTTCGGCCCCTACGGCCTGCCCAAGGCGGCGACCTTGTCGCTGATGAAGCAATACGCGCTCGATCACGGCGCCGACGGCATCCGCGCCAACGCGGTCAATGCCGACCGCATCCGCAGCGGGCTGCTCACCGACGCGATGATCGCCGCGCGCTCGCACGCCCGCGGCGTCTCGGCCGAGACCTATATGAGCGGCAATCTGCTGCACCGCGAGGTCACCGCCGAAGACGTGGCGGAAGCGTTCGTGTTCCTGGCGCAGGCGCGCACCACCACGGCCGCCATCGTCACCGTCGATGGCGGCAACATCGAGGCCAGCCTGCGGTGACGGCGCCGCCGCTCGCCGGCATCGACCATGTGCTCATCGCCGTCGACGATCTCGACCGCGCGCGCATGGGCTGGACGCGGCTGGGATTCACGTTGACGCCGCGCGGCCGCCATCTGCAGCAGGGCACCGGCAATTACTGCGTCATGTTCGAGCGCGACTACATCGAGTTGCTGGGCGTGGTCGATTCGGCGCAGGGCACCGGCGGGCTCGATGCCTTCCTGCGCCAGGGCGAGGGGCTGCGCGGCGTCGCTTTCGCCACGCGCGCGGGGGAATCCATCGCCGACGCGCTGCGCCGGCGCGGCCTGCACCCGACGCCGCCGCGCGATCTGTCGCGGCAGCTGGAGCTGCCGGAGGGTACGGTGCTGCCGCGCTTCAGGCTGGTGTCGCTGCCGCCGGAGGAGACGCCGGCGCTCTCAGCCTTCGTCTGCCAGCATCTGACCCCGGAGCTGGTGCGGCAGCAGCGTTGGCTCTCGCATGCCAACGCCGTCACCGGCGTCGCCGGCGTCGCGGTGATGGTGGCGGCGACCGAGCCGCTGCGCGAGGCCTATGAACGGCTCTTCGGCGCGGCCGTGACCATGACCGATGCGGTGCTGACCGTCCATCTCGGCGGCCATCGCCTGGTCTTCGCCACGCCCGACGACCTCTCCGCGCTCTATCCCGAGGCGGATTTCGCGCCCGATCGGAGGCTGCCGGCGATGGCGGCATTGAGCTTGGTCAGCCGCGATCTCGGCCGCACCGCCGATCACCTGACGCAATGGCAGGTGGCATACGAGCAGGCAGCGGACGGCACGTTGCTGGTGCCGCCGGAGGAGGCGAGCGGCGCGCTGCTGGTCATCGCCCGCGGCTGAGGTCAGGGATTGGCGGCCGTCGAGAGCGCGCGCAGCGCCAGCGCGGCGGCCGAGGTGCGGTTTTCGACGCCGAGCTTGGCGTAGATCTGCTCCAGATGCTTGTTCACCGTCCGCGGGCTGAGCCCGAGGATATCGCCGACGTCGCGATTGGATTTGCCGCGCGCGACCCAGACCAGCACGTCGGCTTCGCGCGCCGTCAGCAGGAAGCGTTGGCGCAGGAGCGCTTCCTCGCTGGCGGGATTGCTCTCGACGAGGCGCAGCAGGAACTCGTCGGGACCGATTTGCCCGATATAGGAAAGCTGGAACGGCCGGTCGCCGCCGACCGCGGGTGCTGCCGGCAGTTCGCCGCCGGCGGAACGCTCGCGGACGCTGGCAAGCCATTGCAGCAGCTCCGGCGGCAGCTCGACGCTGTCGGCGGAAAAGGCGTCGCCCAGCAGCTTGCTCGCCTGCGGCGTCGACCACAGCACCCGTCCGGCGCGGTTGACCGCCAGCAGGAAGCGGCCGGCGGCGTCGAGCGCGTTGCGCGCGCTCTGGCCGAGCCGCGCATTGGCAAGGTGGACCTGCATGCGGGCGATCAGCTCGTCCGGCACGATCGGCTTCGCCACGTAGTCGACGCCGCCGGCCTCCAGCCCTTTGACGATATGCTCGGTCTCGCTGAGCCCGGTCATGAAGATCACCGGCACATAGGCCAAATGCTTGACCGCCTTCAGCCGGCGGCAGGTCTCGAACCCGTCCATGCCGGGCATCACCGCATCCATCAGCACGAGGTCCGGCGTCACCTCCTGCGCCAGCGCCAGTGCGGCGGCGCCGGCCAACGCCACCAGCACGGTGAAGCCGGCCTCTTCCAAGGCATCGGTGAGGAAGCGCAGCGTTTCCGGCGAATCGTCGACCACGACGACGATGTTGCGCCGCTTGGTTTCAGGCATCGGCGCTGTCCAGAGTTTCCAGCGCCGCCATGTAGCGCGCGAACTCGAATTCCTTCACCAGCGCGCGCATATGCGCAACGAAGGCGTGGCAGGCGGAATCCTCGCTTTCGATCTCGTCGAGCTTCGCCTGGATGCCGCGGACATAGCCGATGCGGCCGAGCCGGCGCAGTTCGGCGATGTGGTGCGGCGCGATCTCGGCGCGCGCGAACGGCTCCGCCGCCGGCGCCGGCGACGCCGGATCATAAGCCCAGTCGATCCGCCGCAGCCGCGCCAGGCTTTCGAGGAAGAGCTGAACGTCGATCGGCTTCACCATGAAGTCGTCATAGAGCACCTCCGCGCGGCGGTCGGGCTCGACGGGACTGGCCGAGATCATGATGATGGTCGTCGCGTCGTGGCCGAGCTGGCGCAGCGCCCGGGCCACCGACCAGCCGTCCAGCCCGGGCATCGAGATGTCGAGCAGCACCACGTCCGGCCGGTGCGTCTCGGCGAGGCGCACGGAGGCCGGGCCGTCCGGCGCTTCCAGCAGCGAAAAGCCCAGCGGCACCAGGATCTCGCGCATGAGCTGCCGGTGCACGGGGTCGTCGTCGCCGACCAGCACCGTCAGGCGCCGCCCGGCATAGCCGCGGATCGACGCCGGCGCCGGCGGGGCGAGCCGCGGCCGGGCGATCTCGGCCAGCAGCAGCTTGATCCGGAACACGCTGCCCTTGCCGGGGGTGCTGGCGACCGAGATGTCGCCGCCCATGATCTCGGTCAGCAGCTTGCTGATGGTGAGGCCGAGGCCCATGCCCGGCCGGACCTGCCCCCCAGGCAGCTCGATGCGCTCGAAAGGCTCGAAGATGCGCCGGAGATCCTCCGCGCGGATGCCGATGCCGGTATCCTCGACCTCGATCTCCGCGGTCTGGCTGCGGTAGCGCAGCCGCAGCGTGACGCTGCCGCTTTCGGTGAACTTGATCGCGTTCGACAGGAGGTTGATCAGTACCTGACGCAGCCGCTTGGGATCGGTGTGCACCGCTGCCGGCAGTCGCGGCGGCCGCTCGAACAGGAACTCGATGCCCTTTGCCACCGCCTGGAGACGGAACATGTCGACGATCTGATCGAGGAACTCGGCGATGCGGACTTCCTCGTAATGGAGCCGCAGCCGCCCGCCCTCGATCTTCGAGATATCGAGTAGGCCTTCGATAAGCCCTGCCAGATGCTCGCCGCTGCGCCGGATCACCGTGATCGCATCGCGGCGGTGCGTCGGGATTGCGGCGTCGCGCTCGAGCAGCTGGGCGTAGCCCAGCACGGCATTGAGCGGCGTGCGCAGCTCGTGGCTGAGGCCGACGACGTAGCGGCTCTTGGCGAGGTTTGCCGCCTCCGCGGCCTCCTTGGCCCGCTGCAGCTGCGCGTCGGTGCGCTTGTGTGCGGCGATCTCGCGCATCAGCAGCGTCGTCTGCCGGCGCGACTCTTCCTCGGCGACCTTGCGACTCTCCTGCGTCAGCACGAAGAGCCAGGCGGCGATCCCCGCGATGATCAGCAGCAGGAAGAAGATTTTCCAGAACGCCGCGCGGACGACGGCGTTCGACAGGTCCGAGCTCGGCGCGATCTGCAGGTAGATGACCGCGAGCGTCATGCCGATCATCGATCCCAGCAGCAGCAGCAGCCCCAGATATTGGCCCAGCCGCGAATCGACCCGTGCGACGAGCGGCGCCGGCAGCAGCGCGCCGATCAGCGCCGCGAGCTGGGAGGACAGTCGGCCGCGGGGCTTGCAGAGATCGTGGCAGCGGGAATCGAGCGAGCAGCAGAGCGAGCAGATCGGTCCGCCATAGGCCGGGCAGAAAGCCATGTCCTCCGGCTCGAACGAGTTCTCGCAGATGCAGCAGCGGACGGTCGTCTCGCCGGCCCAGCTGCGGCGCGGCTTGCGGGCGATGTAGTACCTGCCGCCGCTGGCGTAGGCGATGACCGGCGCGGCGACGAAGGCCACGGACAGCGCCACGAACGGCGTCATCGCCCTTGCCGTCGCGCCGAAAAGGCCGGCAAACGCCATTGCCGCCGCCAGGCTCGCCAGCAGCATGGATCCCACGCCCACCGGATTGATGTCGTAGAGATGCGCGCGCTTGAACTCGATATAGGGCGGGCTCAGGCCCAGCGGCTTGTTGATCGCGAGATCGGCGACCAGCGCGCCGACCCAGGCGGCGGCGATCGCGGAATAGAGCGCGAGGATCCGTTCGAGCGCGGCATAGACGCCGAGCTCGATCAGCAGCAGGGCGATGGTGACGTTGAAGACCAGCCAGACGACGCGGCCGGGATGACGATGCGTCAGGCGCGAAAAGAAGTTCGACCACGCGATCGAGCCGGCATAGGAATTCGTCACGTTGATCTTGAGCTGCGACAGGACGACGAAGAGTCCGGCGAGCATGGCCGCGGCGGACGGCGAGGAGATCATGTACTGGAATGCGACCGCATACATCTCGGTCGGCTGCGCCGCCTTGTCCAGCGCCACCCCGTGCTCGTGCGCGAGATAGGCCAGGAACGAACCCGCCAGCAGCTTGAGCGTGCCCAGCACGATCCAGCCCGGTCCGGCCGAGAGCAGCGCGCTCCACCGCCCCAACCGGTTGGCGGCGCGTTCGGGCGGCAGGAAGCGCAAGAAATCGACCTGCTCGCCGATCTGCGCGATCAGCGACAGCACGACCGAGGCGGCGGCGCCGAACAGCGTCAGGTCGAAGCCCGCCGTCCCCCGTTCCGCCCGACCGGCGAATCCGGTCCATCCCTGGAACGACGGCGCGCTGTAAACCGCGATGAAGACGAAGGGCAGGATATGCAGCACCGCCCAGACCGGCTGCGTCCACAGCTGAAACCGGCTGATGAAGGTGATGCCGTGGGTCACCAGCGGAATGACGACCAGGGCGCTCGCCACATACCCCACGGCGAGCGGCACGCCGAAGCACTTCTCGAGTGCCATCGACATGATGACCGCTTCGATGGCGAAGAAGATGAAGGTGAAGGAGGCGTAGATCAGCGAGGTGATGGTCGAGCCGATATAGCCGAATCCCGCACCGCGGGTAAGCAGGTCGATGTCGACGCCGTATTTCGCCGCGTAATAGCCGATGGGTAGGCCGGTGGCGAAGATCAGCACGCCCACCGCCAGGATCGCCGCCACGGCATTGGTGAAGCCGCAGCTCAGCGTGATGGTGCCGCCGATGGCTTCGAGCGCCAGGAACGAGATCGCGCCCAGCGCGGTGTTGCCGACGCGCAGCGACGACCAGCGCCGCGCCGTCTTGGCGGTGAAGCGCAGCGCGTAATCCTCCAGGGTCTGGTTGGCGACCCACTGGTTGTATTCGCGCCGCACGCGAAGGATTCTCTGCCGCGCCGCCATCCTCGCTCGGCCCTCCGGGGCTAGGGACAAGCCCCCGTTACTCTATGGTGCGACGCAGCAGAGATGCAAGCCGCACGACGTCCGGGCCGCGCCGCCCCGCGCGGCGGCGCCGGCGGCTCGCGGCGGCGGCGCGATGCCGGGCCTCTGGGAGCGCGGAGAAGCCCTCGCAGGTGGCCGCGCACAGGCCGCGTCTGAATAAATTAATCTATTGATATATATGGGTGAACGACAACTTCAGTGCGCCGGTCAGAGGCGGCCGAACGGCCCCGCGCAAGCCGCGGCGACTCCTTCGACCGAGGCCCTAAAGCCTAGGGGCTGCGGCGGCGGTCCGATATACGTCATTCGACGCATACGTCGATTGCCGTATGCGTCGATCGACGTATTGTTGCGGCGCACAAAAATCATGACGATCCCTGCGTCAGGCCGCACCAGGCTCGCAAAACCAGGGGGACTCAATGACGTCACGCGATCACCGTACCCAGCTTCACTCGGCCACGCGGCGCAAGCTGCTGATCGGCATGGCGGCCGTGCCGACGGCGGCGCTGCTGTCGCGTGTCGCCCGCGCCGCGGGGCCCGCCACCGCCGCCGTCAACACCACCGGCCTCGCCGTCACCGACGACACCGTCACCGTCGGCATCCTGCATTCCGTCACCGGCACCATGGCGATCAGCGAGACGGGCTCGGTCGAGGCGGAGAAGCTGGCGATCGACCAGATCAACAAATCGGGCGGCGTGCTCGGCCGCCAGATCAAGTTCATCCAGGAGGACGGCGCCAGCGACTGGCCGACCTTCGCCGAGAAGGCGCGCAAGCTGCTGGTCAACGACAAGGTGGCGTCGGTGTTCGGCTGCTGGACCTCCGCCTCGCGCAAGGCGGTGCTGCCGGTCTTCGAGCAGTATGACGGCATCCTCTATTACCCGACCTTCTACGAGGGGCTGGAGCAGTCCAAGAACGTCTTCTACGAGGGCCAGGAGGCGACGCAGCAGATCATCGCCGGGCTCAACTGGATCGTGAAGGAAAAGGGCGCCAAGAGCTTCTACCTGCTGGGCTCCGATTACATCTGGCCGCGCACCTCCAACAAGATCGCGCGCAAGCACATCGAGAACTTCCTCAAGCTCCAGGTGGTCGGCGAGGAGTACTTCCCGCTCGGCAGCACCGAATTCAATTCGGTGATCAACAAGATCAAGCTGAAGAAGCCCGACGTGATCTACGCCATCATCGTCGGCGGCAGCAACGTCGCGTTCTACAAGCAGCTCAGGGCGGCCGGCATCGATCTCGTCAACAAGCAGAATCTGCTGACGATCTCGGTCACCGAGGACGAGATCCTAGGCATCGGCGGCGAGAACATCGTCGGCGCCTATGCCGCGATGAAGTACTTCCAGAGCCTCGACAACCCCACCAACAAGGCGTTCGTCAAGGCCTTCAAGGATATGTGGGGCCAGAAGAGCGTCATCGGCGACGTGACGCAGGCCGCCTATGAAGGTCCGTGGCTGTGGAAGCTCGCGGTGGAGAAGGCCGGGAGCTTCGACACCGACAAGGTCATCGCCGCCTCGCCCGGCATCGAGTTGAACGCGCCAGAAGGCACGGTGCGCATCCACGAGAACCATCACCTGTGGAGCAAAACGCGCATCGGCCGCGCCCGCGCCGACGGGCAGTACGACGTGATCTACGAGACCGCCGAACTGGTCGAGCCCAATCCCTTCCCCAAGGGCTACCAGTAAGTCCGGTGCCGGGGGACCGCGCCGCGCGGCGCGGCTCCCCGGGTTCTTCTCTCGCGGAGCGGCATGATGCTGGGATATTCCTTCGGCGAGCTTGGCTCGATCTTCGCGATGCAGGCCTTTGCCGGCCTCATCTTGTTCTCGGTCTTCGTGCTGATGGCGCTCGGGCTGGCGATCATCTTCGGCCAGATGGGCGTCATCAACATGGCGCATGGCGAGTTCATGATCCTTGGCGCCTACATGACCTATCTGTGCTCGCATTTGTTCAGCGCTTATCTGCCGGGCCTCTATTCCATCTATTTCTTCGTCGCCATGATCGTCGCCTTCATTGCCTCAGGCGCGCTCGGCCTGCTGGTCGAGTGGGGGCTCATCCGCCATCTCTACCGGCGGCCGCTCGACACGCTGCTGGCGACCTGGGGGCTCAGCCTCTTCCTGCAGCAGGCCTACCGCTCGACCTTCGGCGCCCGCGAGGTTGGCGTCGAGTTGCCGAACTGGATGATGGGGTCGACCAACCTCAGCGACACCATCCAGATCCCGATCAACGGCATTTTCGTGATGGTGTTGACTCTGCTCATCACGCTCGCGGTCTACCTGCTGATCTACCGTTCACGCTGGGGCTGCCAGGTGCGCGCCGTGGTGCAGAACCGGACGATGGCCGGCGCGGTAGGCATCAACACCGAGAAGGTCGACCGCTACACTTTTGGCATCGGCTGCGGCATCGCCGGGATTGCAGGCAGCGCCTTCACCATGATCGGCTCGACAGGGCCGACCGCCGGCCAGCTCTACATCGTCGACACCTTCCTCGTGGTAGTGTTCGGCGGCGCGCAGAGCCTGCTCGGCACCATCGCCTCCGCGTTCACCATCTCGCAGGCGCAGTCGACCATGGAGTTCTTCCTGAGCGGCTCGATGGCCAAGGTGCTGGCGCTGCTGGCGGTGGTCGGCATCCTGATGCTGCGGCCGCAGGGCCTCTTTGTCCTCAAGGTCCGGCGCTAAGGAGAAACCGATGACCGGCACCGCGTTCCTCAACCGCAAAGACCTTATCGGCCTGCTGCTGCTCGGGCTGCTGATCGTGGTGGTGCTGCCGCTGGCCTTCGACATCTTCCGGCTCAACCTCATCGGCAAGTACCTGACCTATGCCTTCGTGGCATTGGGCCTGGTACTGTGCTGGGGCGACGCCGGCATCCTCAGTCTCGGGCAGGGGGTGTTCTTCGGCCTCGGCGGCTACTGCATGGCCATGTTCCTCAAACTCGAGGCATCGAGCCCCGAGGCGACCAAGATCCAGTCGACGCCGGGCATCCCGGACTTCATGGACTGGAACCAGATCACCGCGCTGCCCTTGTTCTGGCGGCCGTTCCACAGCCTGACCTTCACGCTTGTCGCGATCATCGCCGTGCCGGTGCTCGTTACCTTCATCATCGGCCTCGCCATGTTCAAGCGGCGGGTGGGCGGCGTCTATTTCGCCATCATCACCCAGGCGATCGCCGCCATCCTCACCATCCTCATCGTCGGCCAGCAGGGCTTCACCGGCGGCATCAATGGCATCACCGACCTGCGCACGCTCAAAGGCTGGGACATCCGCACCGACCACGCAAAATATGTGCTCTACTTTATCAATGCTTCGCTGCTGCTCGGCAGCATCGTGCTCTGCCAGTACGTGCGGCACACCAAGCTCGGCCGCATCCTGGTAGCGATGCGCGAGAGGGAGGACCGCGTCCGCTTCTCGGGCTACGACGTCGCGAACTTCAAGATCTTCGTCTTCTGCTTCGCCGCGGCGCTGGCGGCGGTGGGCGGCGCGATGTTCACGCTGCAGGTGGGCTTCATGTCGCCTTCCTTCGTCGGCATCGTGCCGTCGGTCGAGCTGGTCATATACTGCGCCGTGGGCGGCAGGCTGTCGCTGCTTGGCGCAGTCTACGGCACGCTCCTCGTCAACGCCGCCAAGACGATGTTCTCCGAGGATTTCCCGCAGCTCTGGCTTTTCGCCATGGGCGCGCTCTTCATCGGCGTGGTGCTCGCCTTCCCCGACGGGCTGGCCGGCATTTACCAGTCCTATGTCGAGCCCCATGTCGAACGCCTCCTGGCGCTGCTCCCCGGCCGGTCGGGTCCCGGGATGGCAGCGGCCGCGCCGGCGTCGCGGCCGGAATAGGGGAGGTCGAATCATGGCGTCCAACACCGACTTCCTTCTCGCGGTCGAGAATCTCACGGTCTCCTTCGACGGCTTCAAGGCGGTCGACGATCTCTCCTTCTACGTCGACGAGAACGAGATCCGCGTAATCATCGGCCCGAACGGCGCCGGCAAGACCACGGTGCTCGACCTCATCTGTGGCCGCACCAGGGCGACCGGCGGCTCGATCCGCTTCCACAACCGGGAGATCACCGCGCTCAAGGAGCACGAGATCGTGCGCGCCGGCATCGGCCGAAAATTCCAGAACCCGTCGATCTACGAGGATCTCACCGTCTTCGAGAATCTGGAAATCTCCTATCCGCGCGGCCGGACGGTCCTCGGCTCGCTCGCCTTCAAGCGCGACGCAGAGGTGCGCGACCGCGTCCAGCAGGTGGCGGAGACCATCTTCCTCGCCCCCCAGCTCGCGACGCGGGCCGAATATCTCAGCCACGGCCAGAAGCAATGGCTCGAGATCGGCATGCTGCTGATCCAGGACCCCGAGCTGCTCATGCTAGACGAGCCGGTCGCCGGCATGAGCGTCGCCGAGCGCAAGAAGACGGCGGAGCTGCTGCACCAGATCATCCGCGACCGTTCGGTGATCGTCATCGAGCACGATATGAAGTTCGTCGAGGACATCGCCCACAAGGTGACGGTGCTGCACCAGGGGAAGATTCTTTCGGAGGGTCCCATGGCCCAGGTCAAGGCCGACCCCAAAGTCATCGAGGTCTATCTCGGCCATTGAGGGGGTGATGATGCTGAGCGTTGCCGATATCAGGGTCGCCTACGGTCAAAGCGAGGTTCTGCACGGCCTCAACTTCGCCGTCGCCTCCAGCGAGATCGTCGCCATCATGGGGCGCAACGGCATGGGCAAGACCACGCTCATGAAGTCGCTGATGGGCATCGTGCCCACCAAGAGCGGCGCGGTCCGCGTCGGCGAGGCCGAGATCACGAGTCTCAGGAGCTACGAGCGTGTGGCCAAGGGCATGAGCTACGTGCCGCAGGGCCGCATGATCTTCTCGACCATGACGGTGGAGGAGAACATCGAGACCGGCCTGTTCGCCTCGGGCGACGCCAAGGTGCCGGGCGACATCTATGAGCTCTTCCCGGTTCTGCTGGAGATGAAGGGGCGGCGCGGCGGCAATCTGTCGGGCGGCCAGCAGCAGCAGCTCGCGATCGCCCGCGCGCTGGCGACGCGGCCCAAGGTGCTGCTGCTCGACGAGCCGACCGAGGGCATCCAGCCCTCGATCATCCGCGAGATGGCGCGCACGCTGAAGCGCATCCGCGACCAGCGTGGCCTCAGCATTCTCGTCTCCGAGCAGGTTCTGAGCTTCGCCCTCGACATCGCCGACCGCATCCTCGTGCTGGAAAACGGCGAGATCGTGCACGAAGACAAGCGCGCCAATGTCGACGAGGCCGCCATCGCCAAGTTTCTCTCCGTCTAGTGCCGCAGGTTCATTTTTAGAGCAGAAGGAAGGGGGTAGAGATGCCTGATACATTGATCAAGGTCGACCTGTCGAAGTCTCCCTACGAGAATGACATGATCCACAACCGTTGGCATCCGGACATTCCGATGGTGGCCACGGTCAAGCCCGGCGACGAGTTCATCATCCAGACTTACGACTGGACCGGCGGCTTCATCAGGAACAACGACAGCGCCGACGACGTCCGCGACATCGATCTCAGCACCGTCCATTTCCTCAGCGGCCCGATCAACGTCGCCGGCGCCGAGCCCGGCGACCTGCTGATCGTCGACATCCTGGACATCGGCGCGCTGCCGGAGAGCCTCTGGGGCTTCAACGGCTTTTTCTCGAAAAAGAACGGCGGCGGCTTCCTCACCGAACACTTCCCGGCGGCCCAGAAGTCGATATGGGACATCCACGGCATGTTCACCAAGTCGCGCCACGTTCCCGGCGTGAGCTTCGCCGGGCTCATCCACCCCGGCCTCATCGGCTGCCTGCCGTCGAAATCGCTGCTTGAGACCTGGAACGCGCGCGAGACGGCCTTCATCGCCACCAATCCGACGCGCGTGCCGCCGCTCGCCAACCCGCCCTTCGCCGCCACCGCGCATATGGGGCGCATGACGGGCGATGCGCAAAAGGCCGCGGCTGCTACCGGCGCGCGCACCGTGCCGCCGCGCGAGCATGGCGGCAATTGCGACATCAAGGACCTGTCGCGCGGCTCGCGCGTGTTCTTCCCGGTCTATGTCAAGGGTGCCGGGCTGTCGATGGGCGACCTGCATTTCAGCCAGGGCGACGGCGAAATCACCTTCTGCGGCGCCATCGAGATGGCCGGCTGGCTGCACCTCAAGGTCGGCGTTATCAAGGATGGCGTGGCGAAGTACGGCATCAAGAATCCGATCTTCAAGCCGAGCCCGATCACGCCGAACTACAAGGACTATCTCATCTTCGAAGGCATCTCGGTCGACGAGCGCGGGCAGCAGCACTATCTCGACGTCCACGTCGCCTACCGCCAGGCCTGCCTCAACGCCATCGAATATCTGAAGAAGTTCGGCTATTCCGGCGCCCAGGCCTATTCCATCCTCGGCACGGCGCCGGTGCAGGGGCATATCAGCGGCGTCGTCGACATTCCGAATGCCTGCGCGACGCTGTACCTGCCCACCGAGATATTCGATTTCGACATCATGCCTGGCGCGGGCGGGCCGACGAAGCATCTCGACGGCAAGATCGACCTGCCGCTCTCTCCGGACAAGTGAGACGAGCGTCATGCCGCTCTACGATTACGATTGCGAACGTTGCGGGCCTTTCACCGCCCTGCGACCGATGGCGCAATACGAAGCACCGCTCGCTTGTCCCGGCTGCGGCGCCAACGCGCCGCGGGTCCTGCTCACCGCGCCGCGCCTCGGCGGCATGGACCGGCTGCAGCTCGCCGCCCACGCGACCAACGAGCGCAGCGCGCACGCCCCGCGCAGCACCGCCTCTTCCGGCCATGCGCCGGGATGCGGCTGCTGCTCGGGACGCGGCGCCGCCGCGGGCAAGCAAGCGCCGCGAACCAAGGGCTTTTCCGGCCGCCGACCGTGGATGATCAGCCACTGACGGCCGCGCCTTCGCGGGGGACGCGCCGGCGGCATACTCCCGGTGCCGCCGGCCGTGTCCGCCGCGCTCAGCCGAGCTTTTCCGCGAAGAATTTGAGCGTGCGGTCGAGCGCTACCTTGCTGGCGTCGGCGTTGTAGCTGCCGCGCTCGTCGCAGCTGAAGCCGTGGCCGGCATTGTAGACATAGATTGGCACGTCGGTGCGCGCCTGCTTGACCTTCTCGACATCCCTCATCGGGATGCTCTGGTCGTGTTCGCCGAAATGCAGGATGACCGGCACGCGCGGCTTTTCCTGGGCATGTGCTGCGATCATGCCGCCGTAATAGCCCACCGCCGCCGCCACGCCGTCGAGCCGCGTCGCCGCCAGGAAGGCGAGGCTGCCGCCCCAGCAATATCCCACCACGCCAACCTTGCCGAACTGCTTGGCGTAGTCGATTGTCGCCTGGAGATCGAGCAGCGTGCCGTCGAGCGGCACCTTGGCGCGGATGTTGCGGCCGGATTCGACGCTCTTGGGATCGTAGCCGAGCTCGATGCCCTTCTCCACGCGGTCGAACAGCGCCGGCGAGACCGCGACGTAGCCCTGTCGCGCGAAATCGTCGGTGACGTGGCGCATATGGTTGTTGACGCCGAAGATCTCCTGCACGACGACGAGGGCGCCGCGCGCCTTCCCCGACGGGTCGGCGCGGTAGGCGCCGAGCTTGTGGCCGTCTTTGGCGCTGAGCGCGATGGTCTGTCCCATGAAACTCGTCCTCCTCTCGGGTAGTTTTGCCGGCGATCATAGGGCAGCCGGAGGCGAGAGCAATACGGCCGGCGGAGAGCGCCCGAATCCGGTGCCGACGAGCGCGATTTTGCCCGCATACTTTGTGCCTCGATGCGCCGAGCCGCATCGGCTTGCGGGAAACGCGCTAGAACGCGTTCTTCCGTGGTTGCCTGGGACGCAGCGAACGCCCACCTATCCGGTAAGCGTTCTCCGGTACCAACCAGCAGGAAAGCATCATGCCCGACAGCAGCGCCGTCCACGCGGCGACCGACCTTTTCGACCCCGTGCAACTCGGCCCCTATCGGCTGCGGAACCGCGTCGTCATGGCGCCGCTGACCCGCTCCCGGGCGCAGCCAGGCGACGTGCCGAGCCCGCTCGCGCCGGAATATTATGGCCAGCGCGCGAGCGCGGGCCTGATCATCGCCGAGGCGACGCAGATATCGCCGCAAGGCAAGGGCTATGCCTGGACGCCCGGCATCTATGACGCGGCGCAGGTCGAGGGCTGGCGCGCGGTCACCGGCGCGGTGCACGCCCAGGGCGGGCGGATATTTCTGCAGCTCTGGCATGTCGGCCGCATCTCGCATCCATCCTTGCAGCCGGGCCACGCGCTTCCCGTGGCACCCTCGGCGATCGCGCCGCTTGGCAAGGCCTTCACCGAAGCCGGCTTCGTGGCCTTCGTCGTGCCGCGCGCGCTCGAGACCGGGGAGATCCCCGGCATCGTCGAGGATTACCGGCGTGCGGCGCGCAACGCGCTCGCCGCCGATTTCGACGGCGTCGAGATCCACGCGGCGAATGGCTATCTGCTCGAGCAGTTCCTGCGCGACAGTAGCAACCGGCGCAGCGACCGCTATGGCGGTTCGCGCGAGAACCGCGCCCGCTTGCTGCTCGAAGTCGCCGAGGCGGTGGTAGGGGTGTGGGGCGGCGAGCGGGTCGGCGTGCGATTGTCGCCGGTGAGCCCGGCCAACGATCTCGGGCCGGACAGCGATCCGCAGGCCACCTACAGCCATGCGGTTGCCGCGCTCAACGCCTTCAACCTCGTCTATCTCCACGTCGTCGAGGGCGCGACGCAGGGGCCGCGCGAGGTGCCGAACGGCTTCGACCTGCAGGTGCTGCGGCGGCTGTTCAAGGGGCTCTACATTGCCAATAACGGCTATGATCTCGCGCTCGCCGCCGAGGCGCGACGGCACAACCTGGCCGATCTCATCGCTTTCGGCCGCCCCTTCATATCCAATCCCGATCTGGTCGAGAGGCTGCGGACCGGCGCGGCGCTCAACCCGCTCGACCGCAATACGCTCTATGGCGGCGGGGTCAAGGGCTATACCGACTATCCGAGCCTGGCGCAGGAGCGGGCCGCGGGCGGCGGCTGAGGAGGCGCGGCGGCGCCGGGCGGCAACACAAGCCGAGGCACAGAGTAAGATGGCGGCGTGGTGGGCCGCCATCTGCCAGGAGCGGGCATCGAGGCGCGCGTCCACGTGTGCCGTCAGATATCGCTTCCAGCGATCAGACAAAGGCCACAGCCGCCGCACTCTCCGCGGGTTCGCAGGCGGTGGCGCTCGCGCCCGGTTCCCTGAGTGGCCAGCCGTCCCCGAATGAGCCTATGGCTGCCGGACAGCCCCGGCAAGAACGCCGCCACGATGGGGATTTATGTACTTCCTGCGCCTTGCGACTGCAGGCGCCCCAAGGCCACGAGCTTTTCAGTCTGCTGGAACGCCGAGGTGAGAGTGACCTCACCGGCGGGATCGGAAATTCTGTCGAACGCCGCCGCGATATTCTCTGGCGTGCGCTCCTCCTCTCGCAAGTGGACGCCCACCGTCTCCGTGATCAGCGTGCGCGCGAACGAGCCTGCCCCGGCGCACAACATCACGCGCGACGGCGCATCTTCGGACACCAGGAACAGAACACCGGGTGTGATCGACTCGGGAGTCAACACCTGGGCCACCGCTTTCGAAATCAATCCCTCCGTCATCCTGGTCGCCGCCGTCGGCAACACGACATTGGTGCGTATATTATGCTTCTCCCCCTCGAGGTGGAGAACGTTCATCAGCCCCACCATGGCCGCTTTGGCCGCCCCATAGTTTGATTGCCCAAAGTTTCCGTACAAGCCGGACGCAGACGACGTCAGAACGATGCGGCCGTACTTCTGTTCGCGCATCGTGTCCCACACTGCCTTGGCGCAATTGACCGTCCCCATGACATGCACATCGAGGACGAGACGGAAATCGGCCAAATCCATTTTGCTGAAGGTCTTGTCCCGAAGGATTCCGGCATTGTTGACCAGAATATCCACCCGGCCCCAACGTCCCAAAACCTGCGTCACCATGTTCTGGACCGACGCGTCGTCGCCCACATTCGCGCCGACCGCTATTGCTTCTCCACCGCGCGCGCCGATATCCGCCGCGACCTCCGAGGCGGCGGCCGGCGGCCCATCGACGGACGGGTCGAAATCGACCACCACGACTTTGGCGCCGCGTGCCGCAAGGCCGAGCGCATGGCTCCGGCCGAGTCCCCGGGCCGCTCCCGTAACGATCGCTACCCGATCATCGAACCGGATTTGCATTGCTCTCCTCTTTCAAGCTGTTGGGCTTCGTTGTCTCTCTTCGCGGATCAATCAGGACGCCGTGGTCTAATATACCGCCGCAAACATGACGGTCGCCGATGTCGCCTCGTCGGGGGACAGCTCCGCGACGATCCGGCCCTGTCTCGAAACAAGAATTCGGTCGGACAGGCTCAAGATTTCCGGCAAGTAGGACGATATGACGATCACGGCGAGTCCGTCGTCGGCGAGCGCACCTATCAGCTGGTGGATCTCGGCGATGGCGCCGACGTCCACGCCACGTGTCGGCTCATCGAAAATGATCAGCCTGGGCTTCTGGACCAGCGATTTCGCGATCACCACCTTCTGCTGGTTGCCGCCGGAAAGCTCGATGACCCGAGCGTCGCTGTTGAGCGCCTTGACGTTGAGCTTCTTCGTCCAGCTGGTGGCGAGAGCGCGCATCGTCCTCATGCTTGTCGCTATGCCGGGGGACTGCCGGCTCGAGATTTGGCCGATATAGATGTTCTCCGCGACCGACATCGTCTCGAAGAAGCCTTCGCCCTTGCGGTCTTCGGTGACGTAGACGACGCCGTCGCCGACCGCCTGGCGCGGCGTGCGGTATCGAACAGCGCTTCCGTCGAGACGCACGTCGCCGCCGTGAAAGAAGTCGCGCTTGGCGACGCCGGCAATGATCTTGGCCGTTTCGGTGCGACCAGAACCCACCAGCCCGAAAATGCCCGTCACCTGTCCCGCAAAAATCGAAAAGGAGGTGTTCCGAACCACGTTTTGCATCGACAGATTCTGCACGCTCAATACTTTTTCCCGGGGGAGGCGAGCGGCGCGCTCGTCAGCCGCGCGGCCATAGAGCTCATGGGTCAGCGATCGGCCGACCATGTGGCGTACGATGGTGTCGCGGGAGAACGCTTTGGCGTCCCCGGTGATGACGTGGAGTCCGTCCCTGAGAATGGTAATCCGGTCGGATATTTCGAGCGCCTCCTCCAGCGCGTGGCTGATGAAGATGATCGAAACCTGATCTTCGCGCAGCCGGTCGATAAGGAGGAAGAGGTGATGCTTCTCCTCCGACGTCAGGGTCGCGGTCGGTTCGTCGAATATTATGATCTTTGCCTTGAGACGAACCGCCCGCGCAATTTCGACCATCTGCCGTTTGGCGGTGCCGAGTGACTGGACGGTGGCCGTCGGATCGACGGGAAAATTGAGCGACTGAAGAAGCTGCTGAGCCTCGATATAGGTTCCCCGCAACCGATTAAAGAACTTCTCGTCGCCCAGGTAGAGATTTTGGGCGACCGTCAGCGCAGGGACGAGGCTGGTCTCCTGATAGACCATCGCGATCCCGTGTCGTCGGGCTTGCGCGGGGCCGGCAAATTGAACCCGTCGGCCCTCGAGATGGATTTCGCCGGCCGACGGCGGGACCGCCCCGGAAAGTATCTTCACCAAGGTCGACTTGCCGGCTCCGTTCTCTCCCAATATCGCGTGCACTTCCCCGCGTCTGAGATCGAAGTCGATATCCTTCAGCGCGGCGACGCCGCGATATTCCTTCGCGACCTTTTTCATCTCCAGGAGCGGCGTGACCGGAACCGTCATGGCGTCATGCGCTCATAGGGGCGCGATGCGATGACCCCGTCGCCCTTGGCGACGAAGAAAAGCTGTCCGTCGACCGCAAGGCAGCTGGTAACGCCGTGGCGATGCCCATTCGCCCGGCTGTGCAGGCTGGCGGTCGGACGATAGGTGTGTTCGAGGCATGCCACCAGGCCGTACGAGCGGTTTGGCGCCCATGGCTTCAATACGCCGAGCTGCTTGACGCCGCCCTGCTGGGTCGGTTCCTGCGGCGCCCGGCCCGCGCGCAGGCACGGCGCAACCCAATGATCAGGGTTGATCTCTCCGATCATGCGCCGACGATAGCGGTCTTCGCGCAATACGAATTCGACGAGCTGGCTTCGCGGCGCGAACAGAGCAAGCCAAATCATGTTGTCGGCGTCGCGCGACAGGCGGCTGGGATAGGCGGGCAGGTTTTCGAGCACCGGCTGGTTGCGGCCGTTGCCGCCGAGCGGGATGCGCGTCAGCGCGCTGCGCCAGCTTTCCGATACGACGACCGACCCGGCCTCCTCGAGGAGCCCGTAAGGATAAGCCAAACTGCTCGCGAGCTGCTTGCGGACGGCGCCCGCGGGATCGACCCGCCACACCGAGCCGGACGCGTTTTTCTCCATCAGATCGCGCTTCCACGCGGCCGGCCTATTCGACGCCGAGCCGTTGGCGACGAGAAGCGTTCCATCCTGCGCCGGTGCCAGCGCCGTGATGCAGGTCATCGCGGGGATGGACTTGATGGTCGTGCCACCATGTTGGCCGCCAAGGAAAACGATCCTACCGTCCGTCAGACCCACCGCCGCGCCGCCATCCGGCAGTCCGGCCAAGGCGCTGATCTCTGCGTCGAAGGACGCGACCGGCGCGCCGCCCGGCCGGTTGACGGCAAGCAACGATCGCTCCGACGACGCGACGACGCCGTGCGACGTGACGGCCAGACAGTCGGGCGCCGGTGTCTCGATGATCGTCGACGCCGAGTCCAGGAGATCGTTGGGGCGGAAAGCGCCGTCCATGGGCGGCATCGTGATCGACGCTTCGCCGCGCCCGAGCCACCGATCCACGGCTTTCCTGAGCGGGCTCATGGACGGCCTCCCCAGTAGGACGTCGGACCCGTCCATTCCGGATCGGCGTCCGGGAGCCCTATCCGGCCAATTCGATTGTTGGTGACGCCGCCGAGATAGAGATAGCCGCGGTGCTCGCGCATCGACGTGATCGCCGGATGGTTTTTGCCCGTCAAATCCCAAAGCGAGTCGAGGATACGGCCGCTTTCGTCGAAATGCACGACGCAGCCGACATTGACGTTGGGAAACAGCCATTCGTCGCCGGCAACGCGCCGCGCCATGCGTCTTCTGAACGCGGGCATCGTCATCGCCAGATCGTATGCCGGCGTCCGCGTGCCCGCGAGCGCCACCCAGTATGTCCCGCGCGATCCCCGATTGATGTTGTCGGGATATCCGGGAAGGTCGGAAATCAGGATCTCAACTGTTCCCTTTTTCGGGCCATCGAGCCAGTAGCGGCTCAACCGGCAGCCCCAGGTTTCGGCGAACAGGACCGATCTGTTGTCATGGGCAATGCACATGCCGTTGGCGAACAAGAGGTTGCGCAAAATTGTCCGCGTGGCGCCTGTCGCGGGGTCGTAGCGGATGATCCGCCCGTTGCCGCGCCCCTCGAGCGCGTCGACGACCCACTCTTCGAATCCGTACCGGATCGTTGCCTCGCTGAAGTAGACCCGGCCGTCCTGCGCGATATCGAGATCGTCGGCAAGCCGCATGCGCGAGTCGTCGATGATCGAAAAGCGCGAGCGATTGGTCTCCGCGGTCAATTTCCGGATGTTGCGTTGCTCGTCCACGCGATAGAGACCCATGCCGGCGATGCACACGACCAGGCTTTGGTCCCGGTCGAACGCCAGGCCGAGTGGCCGGCCGCCGACATGCGCATAAACCTCGCGTCGGGTGTAATCGGGCGCGAGGAAGCGGATGATGTCGCCTTGCCGCACGCTGCAATAGAGGTTGTCGGCCGCGTCGAGGATGACGTCCTCGGGACCGTCCACCTCGCCGAGGCCGATGATTTCGACGGCGCTCAGGCGGTCGTTCACGGCGTAGGGCGAGGATGACTCCGCGTCGATGGGCGGGGTCGGCGGCAGGGCCAGATAGGCCGGGGACACGTAGACCTTGGATTGCAGCTTGTATCGCCATTTGGCCCAGCGCACGTCGATCGCGATCGCAAGCAGCAGCACAAAACCGGTCACCATCGACGATGCGCCGTTCTGAAGTCCCAGCCGGACGAGCCCGTTGGTCAGGAGCGAGACGATAATCGCGCCGATCAGCGCCTTGCCGATCGAGCCGCGCCCCCCGCCCACACTGTTGCCGCCGAGCAGCGCCGCCGTCACGACGGTGAGTTCCAACCCGATGCCGGTGTCGGGTCCGGCGCCGGAAAGCCGGGCCGCGTAAAGCACGCCGGCGAGGCTGGTGAGCACGCCAGAGACTACGTAGGATTGGCACACGGTGCGTCGCACCGGGATGCCGGCGTTGTAGGCGGAGCGGCGCGATCCGCCGACCGCCATGATGCGCCAGCCTGCGCGGAGGCGGGTCAATACGAAATGAGCGGCTATCGCGGTGGCGATCAGAACCACAAAACTGAAAGGTGCGCCCAGGACGGATCCTGTCCCTATGAAATCCCAAAAATCGGACTCCACGTCGCTTGATGCGATTTGTACCGAATAGAGCTGCAGCAGGAGTTCGACCACCGCGCGCACGAGCGTCAACATGACGAGTGTCGTCAGAAATGCCCGCAGCCGAAGATAACCGATGAGCAGGCCGTTGATCAGACCGACCAGCGCTCCCACAGCCACTGCCGCGGCAATGGCGAGCGCTATCGGCCATTTGGCGACGGAGACCAGCGCGAGAACCGTGAAATCGGCGAGCGCAAAGGTGGAGCCGACGCTGAGATCGATGCCGCCGGCCAGCATGACGACCGTCATGCCGATCACGATCAATCCGAATTCGCCGATCTGTCGCGACATGTCGGCGAGGCTGCCGACGGAGGTGAAATTCGGAATCGACCCGGCCATATAGCCGACGACCGTAATCAGCAGGAGGACAGGAATCGCATTGTCCATCCATCTCCTGCCGAGCACCTCGCCAACAATATGATCAGGCACATATCGATAGCGCAGTCTGGTGATCAGATCGGCGATCATTATGAGCGTTTCTTCCACCTGAACAAAAAAATTGCGCTGAGCCGTCTCCACGGCCCAGCGCTTTTAAATGACTTGGGGGTCATTTACCGAGATTTTTTGCACTCCAGCAGAGGCCGGGGTGGAGCGTCTCCTTGGAGATCGTAAGAGTCGGAGTGTAGATCACGACCTTCTGCTTCCCAGCCGGCTGCCCGTCCTCCAGCACCATCGCGACCATGTCGGTCAGGTCGCGCCCCTGCTCCAAAACGGGGTAGGCGATTTCTTTGTAGAAGGCGCCTTTTTCGACGTTGTCACAGGCCATCTGCTCGCCCCCGCCGGAGGTGACCAGCAAAATCGGTTTCCCGGATTCCTTGATCGCGGCCGCGGCCCCCAAATCCATGACATCCCAAAACCCGACCACGCCGCAAAGGTCGGGGTTCTGCTGAATGACGGTCGATATGATCGAGTGCGCCTTGGTCGCGTCCCAATCCGCGCCCTGGTTGGACACGACCTTGATCTCTGGGTGCTTGGAGAGAACGTTCTCGGCGCCTTTCATCATCCCGCTATCCGACCCCGATGTCGGCTGCCCCTCCAGGATGGCCACCTTGCCGCTCGTCCCGGCACCGCACTTGTCGACGATCGCCTGGGTTTCCGCTTCGCCGATGCCGATCCAATCGGCCCCGACATAGACATCGGAGTTGTAATTCGACCTCATGTTGACCTGGATGACGTGAATGCCGGCTTCCTCGGCGCGCTTCAGCAAGCGCGCGTAGGACTGGACGTCGGGATTGTGAACGATGAGGACGTCCGGCTTCTCCGAAATCAGGGACGTGATGGCCTGTGCCCCGGCGTCGGCGCTGAAATGCGGGTCGCGGATCTCGAACTTCATTCCGAGACGATCGGCCTGTCTTTTCAAGACCGATGCCCACCCGTCGGTCAGGTCGATGCCCATGGTGACCGGCACGAAGGCAACCGTCTTGCCGGCAAATGCTTTGAAATAATCGTTGCGCCTCGGGTCATCCATACCCGCGGCGATGGCGTGCGCCGTCATCGCTGCTAGTGACAAGGCCATCGCCATTGCCGCAAAGATACCTCTGTTACTCATGCCCTTCCCTCCCTTTTGAAGCGCGACACGCTAGATGTCGCCCTGTTGAGCAGTCAGTTCGTCGCGTGGATTCAGGATGCTGTCGATCACGATCGCGGCGAGCAGGATCAGGCCCCTGATCACATTCTGCAGCGTGTATTGGACGTTCATGATGGTCATCCCGTTGAGCAGGATGCCGATCAGGAGCGTGCCGACGATCACGTTGCGGATGCCGCCGCGTCCGCCCGAAAGACCTATGCCGCCGAGAACGACGACCAGGATGACGTCGTAGATCATCGACGAATTCGTGACATTGGTGTCCATACTGGAAACCGCGGTCGCGGTAATCATGCCGGCCAGGTAGGCGATCGTCGCCGAAAGTACGCATTGCAGCACGATGATCGGACGCACGGGCGCGCCCGAGATGCGCGCCGCCGCAAAATTGTCGCCGATCGCATAGATGAACCGCCCCGGTTTGGTGAAGCGCAGGAATGCGTGCCCGAGCAAGGCGATCAGCGCGAAAAGCAGAATGGGTATCGGCACGCCAAAGACGAAGCCGCCGCCGACCCACGCGATGCCGGAGGCGCCGGCGGGCATATAGACCACGACCAGAGGGACCAGGGCGTAGCGCGCGAAGCCGTAGACGAGCGACGCCATGCCCAAAGTCGCGAACAGGGCCGGGACTTCGACATAGGCGATGAGCACGCCGTTGATCACGCCGGCCGCCAGTGCCAGCAAATATCCAAGCAGCATGGCGAGTGGAATCGAGACGCCGGCATTGGCGAGATGGAGCGTCCATGCGGCCGACATCGCGTATATCGCGACGATCGACAGATCGATCCCGCGACCGATCACCAGAAACGCCATCCCTACGCCGAGGATGCCCAAAATAGAAACGCTGCGCACGAGCGTGAGAAGATTGCCCGCGCTGATGAAGCCATTAAGGAAGATCGAGAAGCAACAAAACAATGTAATGGCGATCAAGAGCACTACTTTCTCTTGATCGCGCACCAGCAGCGCCCGCGACACGCCTCCCCAAAACATTCCGCGCCTTCCTGTTGGCGATCTTGCCGGCATCTTACTACCCAATTTACTCACTCACAAGCGAGCTAATGACAGGCGCGACGTAAACCGCCGCGCTTGCGACGCCGAGCGATTCACGATTTAGGCCGTCGAGGCCCGGAACGTTGCTTGCAGATGGCGTTGAAGCCAGCGGCCATGAATGCCGCCATTCGCTCCTTCACCGCGGCGAAATCGTCCGAATTACATATTCCGCCGGAAAGCTTGTCGATGCGCCCGGTGCGCGCCAAGGTGAGGAGCAGAGCGCCGGACACGAAGTGATAGCCCCAGAAAATATCCACCTCCGCGCATTCCGGGAGCGCGCGTTTCAGCAGACCGATCAATCGCAGGACGACCGGGTCGAAATGCTTGTCCATCAGTTGCGCGCCCCACTCGGGCGTGTTCGCGACCTGCGCGGCGAGCGCCCCATAGTTCTTCCAGCTCTCGCCGCCTTGGATGTAGAGATCGAGGTCGGTATCGAGAAATGCGCGCAGCGCGCCCTCGACAGTCGGCTTGCCCTTCGTCGCCGCGTCGTAGTCGTCAAGGGCCCGCATGCGCCGAGTGCTGGTCGCTACGGCGCGACGAGCAAATACCTTGTCGAAGAGGCTCTTCTTGTCGCTGAAATAATAATTCATCAGCGTATGGTGAACGCCCACGCGTTTGGCGACGTCCTTGAGCGTGACGCCGTAAAGACCGTGCTTTGAAAAAAGATGCTCGGCGGTATCGAGAATCTGCTCGACCGTTTCCGCGCGCTGCTCGGCCTTGGTGGTGCGCTTGCGTCGCGCGCTTACATTTGCGGGCACGATTTGCCTTTCTTGAAACGAATTTTGTCGATCTTCCGGGTCGATGCCATCGCCATATTATTGTAGTCGTATCACGGCGTCGGGACTCCGCCGCGGCGCCACGCTTCCTCCCAACGAGGCGAGCGCTATCGGGCATCGATCGCAGCTGGCAACGGGGGATCATTCGGCCTCTTTCGGAGGAATGTCAATATTCACCAGCATGTGCGTGAGTGTGACTAAGTGTGCTTTCCTATGCCATGGCTCAATCGCGTCGCGGTCGCCTGCACGCCCGCTAACTCTGCTCGCCCCCTAGGCCTATTTGAAGGGGAGATGTGACCCGGCGCCTCCCTGACTTGCTGGCATGCCGATAGCATCGACAGGCAGAATCGATAAGATGCGTCCAATATCGGAGCGCAATCACACATGAGTCATATCCCACCTTCGCGGGTTCGGCATGCGGCAGCAAAACGGAAAAGCCTCGGCGTGTCCCAGGAAAAAAGACCCCGGCGCCGGCGCTCGGCGAAAGCGGAGCGACGCGCCGAGATGATGGGTAAAATCCTCGATACGGCGGAGCATCTCTTCTCCCGGCACGGACTTTACGGGGTTACGCTGAAAGACGTCGCCAAGCGGCTCGGCGTGCACCACACGCTGATCAACTATTATTTCGACGACAAGAAGACGCTGTTCGACGCCGTCTTCGCACGCCGCGCGGTGGTGACGAACAAGCGGCGCATGAAGGTACTCGATGAATATGACAAGGCGACCGAAGGCAGGCCGTCGGTCGAAGGAGCCCTCCGCGCGTTTCTGGATACCGACCTCGACCTTTACATCGCCGGCGGTGAAGGCTGGAAAAACTACGCGGCATTGGGTGCGCAGGTGGCGAACACGCCCGAGTGGGGCGCGGAAATGATGGACCGGCATTTCGATCCCGTGGTTCTGCGCTTGATCGACCTCCTCAAGAAGGCGCTTCCGGATTGCGCGGAAGAGGACATCTTTTGGGGATATCACTTCGTGACCGGGGCGCTGATGCTCACGCTCGCGCGCGCCGGGCGCATCGACAAGCTGTCGGGCGGTTTGTGCGAATCTGACGACTTCGTTGCCGTGAAGGAGCGGATGGCGGCGTTCATGACGGCGGGGTTCCTGGTGCTCTGCGGCGCCGCAAGGCCAAGTGGAGAACCTGACGCGGCGGCGGGAGAGAAAATTCTTGCGTCAAGAACATTAACTCGCTAGTGAGTTAACGCGTAAGGAGCCCGTGATATAGGGCGAAAGGGAGGATAAGTCTGCGGGGTCGCCCCGCGATCGGCGCCGGCGGCGGATTGGGCGCGATGTCACGCGCGGTTGTCGGCAGGAAACATCCAAAACACGAGTGGCCGGCGCCAACAGCGCGGAAGTGGAGTCCGTTAGAGAGAGCGGATGATCCGGCCCGACGAGGAGGAGATCAATGAGGAAAGGGCTTGTTTCGACTGCGTTCGCGCTGTCCATGCTCGGCTCGGCCGCCATGCCGTCGATGGCCGAGGATACTCTGAAGATCGGCTACGTCGATCCGCTTTCGGGCGGCGGCGCCAGCATAGGCCAGATCGGCCTCGATCAGCTCCATTTCATCGCCGACACGGTCAATGCCAAGGGCGGCGTGCTCGGCTCGAAGATCGAAATCATTGCCTACGACAACAAGCTCAGCCCGCAGGCCAGCTTGGTCCAGGTGCAGAAAGCGATCGACGAGGGCGTGCACATCATCGTCCAGGGCAATGGTTCCGCGGTAGCTGCGGCGATCGAGAACTTCGTAGCCAAGTACAATGAGCGCAATCCGGGCAAGGACATCGTCTACCTCAACTACGCTGCCATCGACCCTATCCTGACCAACCAGAGCTGCAGCTACTGGCACTTCAGCTGGGATGCCAACGTGGACGTCAAGATGGAAGCGCTCACCAACTTCATGAAGTCGCGCGCGGACATCAAGAAGGTCTACCTGATCGACCAGGACTACTCGTTCGGCCACTCGGTGGCCGACGCCGCCATGCGTATGCTGAAGGCGAAGCGCCCCGACATCCAGATCGTCGGCAACGAATTTCACCCGCTGGTCAAGATCACCGACTTCTCGCCCTATGTTGCGAAGATCCGGGCATCGGGAGCCGATACCGTCATCACCGGCAATTGGGGCCAGGATCTTGCTCTGCTGATCAAGGCGGCGGGTGACGCCGGACTGAAGGTCAACTGGTATACCTTCTACGCTGGCGGTGCCGGCGGCCCGACGGCGGTCAAGCAGGCGAATTTGCCCGATCAGGTCTTCCAGGTCACCGAGGGCGTGAACAACATCGACTACACGCCGGCGCAGGAAACCGCACGCGCCTATATGGCGCGCCACCAATCGGATCCGGTCTTCTATCCCCGCATGTTCAATCTGACGGGCATGCTGTTCAAGGCGATCGAGGAGGCGCACTCGACCGATCCGGGCAAATTCGCGCCCAAGCTTGAGGGCATGAAGTACGCCACCTTCTCCAGCGGCGAAGAGGGGATCATGCGCAAGCAGGACCATCAGTTCTTCCAGCCGTTGTACATCTCGGACTTCGGGCCGCTCAACGCTAAGCAGCCGTTCGACGAAGAGCATACCGGCTGGGGCTGGAAAGTGGTGGCGCAGATCCCCGTCAAGGACACGGTCACCACCACGACATGCAAGATGACGCACTCGGAATAGTGACGGAACGGGCGGCGCCGGGTAAACGCCCGACGTCCCCGTCGTTCCGGTGCCGTCTTCGGTCAGCCGGGCCGCGTGGCAGGGGCGGAGTGGATCGTGGTTGAGATCGTTCTCATCTCGGCGCTGGACGGCGTCCTTTACGGCATGCTGCTGTTCCTGATGGCCAGCGGCCTGACCGTCATCTTCAGCATGATGGGCGTGCTCAACTTCGCCCATGCCAGTTTCTACATGCTGGGCGCCTTCTTCGGCTTCCAGATCAGCCGCTACCTGGGATTCTGGGCCGGCCTCGTGGCGGCGCCGTTGCTCGTCGGCGGCCTCGGCACGGTGGTGGAGCGCTACGGGCTGCGCAAGGTCCATCGGCACGGCCATGTCGCCGAGCTGCTGTTTACCTTCGGCCTCGCCTTCGTCATCGAGGACTTGGTCGAGATGGTGTGGGGCAAGCTTCCGGTGGACTATCGGGTGCCGCCGTCGCTCGACTTCCCGGCCTTCACCATCTTCTCGGGCAACTATCCGGCTTTCAAGGTGTTCGAGCTCCTGACCGCCATTGCCATTTTCGCGGCGCTGCTGCTGGTGGTGAAGCGGACGCGCGTCGGCCTGATCGTCCAGGCCGCACTCAGCCATCCCGACATGGTCGGCATGCTCGGCCACAACGTCGACCGCATCTTCATGCTCGTCTTCGGCGTCGGCGCCGGGCTGGCCGCGGTGGCTGGCGTGATCGCCGGCCCGGCGCTGGTCACCCAGTCGAACATGGCGGGTCTGCTCGGACCGATCCTGTTCGTCGTGGTGGTGGTGGGCGGTCTGGGATCGCTGAGCGGCGCCTTCCTCGCCTCGCTGCTAATCGGGCTGGTGCAGACCTTCGCCGTCGCCTCCAACGCCTCATTGGCCGGCGCCTTCGGCGATCTCGTCCCCTCCGGCTGGCTGCAAGCCTATGTCGGCGACATCTGGAACGTGACGGTGGCGCAGGTCGCGCCGATCCTTCCCTACCTGCTGCTGGTGCTGATCCTCATCTTCAGGCCGCGGGGATTGATGGGGACGCGCGAATCGTGAGCGACATCGCCCGCCCCCCGCTTCCCGGTCTACCGTCGGGCCGCGCCGGGGGCGTTCTCGCGACCTATGGCGTCTGGATCGCGGCGGCCGTCGTCCTGGCGGTTCTGCCGCATGTCTTCGCTTCGGGGCTCGCGCTGACGGCCATGTGCCTGATGGGCACGATGATTATCTTTGCCCTCTCCTACAACATGCTCCTGGGGCAGACCGGCCTCCTCTCGTTCGGGCAAGCCGTCTTCTTCGGCCTGGGCGGCTTCCTCACCGTGCACGCGATGAACGTCGCGGAAAGCGGCGGTGTGCCACTGCCGCTGGCGGTGTTCCCGCTGTTCGGCGGCGTGGCCGGCTTGGCGTTCGGCGTCATCTTCGGCGCGGTGTCGACGCGGCGTGCCGGCACCGCCTTCGCCATGATCACGCTGGGCGTCGCCGAGCTGGTGTCGTCGAGTGCGCTCATCCTGCGCCACTTCTTCGGCGGCGAGGAGGGAGTCACCACCGACCGCACCGGCCTCGTCCACCTCTTCGGCTTGACTTTCGGCCCGCAGATCCAGGTCTACTACCTCATTGCGGTCTGGTGCTTCGTGTCGGCGGCGGCGATGTATGCGCTCACCTGCACGCCCTTCGGCCGCATCTGCAACGCCGTGCGCGACAATCCCGAGCGCGCCGGCTTCATCGGCTATGACACCCAAACCGTCCGCTTCATCTCGTTCAGCCTGTCGGGCCTGTTCGCCGGTATCGCCGGGGGCCTTGCCGCCATCAATTTCGAGATCATGAACGCCGCGCAGTTGGGGCTGGCCCAGTCGGGAACCGTCATCCTGATGACCTACATCGGCGGCGTCGGCGACTTCGTCGGTCCCATCATCGGCGCCATCCTCGTCACCTATCTTCAGGTCGCGCTGAGTGACGTGACGGATGTCTGGCAGCTCTACTTCGGTCTGCTGTTCATCGGCATGGTGATATTCGTGCCCGACGGCATCGCCGGGCTGCTGGCGCGGCAGCGGCCGCTGCTGCTGGCGCGCCAACTGCACCGGGTCGCCCCATTCTATGCGCTGGCGCTGGTACCCGGGTTGGCGGCGATCACAGGATTGAGCATGATGATCGAGATGACGAACCAGCTCGCCGTCCATGTCTCGGACGGCCCGGCGATGGCCTTCCTTTACGTTCCCTTCGATGCCGACGCGCCGCTGCCCTGGCTGGTAGCGGCGACCCTGCTGGCGGCCGGAACGTGGCTGTTCCTGCGCGCAGCGCGGGCGGCGCGGCACGCTTATGACGAGGCACTGGCCGCGTCGCGGGCGCGAGGGAGGGGGCCGTGACGTCGCCAGCTCCCGCCCTCGAACTGATCGGGCTGCGCAAGAAATTCGGTGCGATGGAGATCATTCGAGGCGTCAATCTCGCCATTCCGTCGGGCGAGCGCCATGCCGTGATCGGGCCCAACGGCGCCGGAAAGTCCACGCTCTTCCATCTCGTCAGCGGCCGCTACCGACCGAGCGGCGGCAGCATCCGCCTGCGCGGCGAGGACATCGCCGGCAAGGCGCCGCAGCTCATCTATCGCCGCGGCCTGTCGCGCAGCTTCCAGGTCACCAACATCTTCCCGCGGCTCAGCGTGTGGGAGAACGTCCGCTGCGCCACTCTCTGGTCGATGGGCTACAAGTATTCCTTCTGGCGCAACGTCGAGCGCCTCGCCGACGCCCGCCGGCGCACCGAGGAGATCTTGGCGGAGATCAACCTGCTCGACCGCTGGCGCCTTCCCGCCGGGATGCTGACCTATGCCGAGCAACGGGCACTGGAGATCGGCCTCGCCATCGCCGGCAACGCCGACATTCTCCTCCTCGACGAGCCGACGGCGGGAATGAGCCGCGCCGAGACCGAGCGTGTCGTATCGCTCATCCGCCGGGTCAGCGAAAAGCGGACGCTCCTGATGATCGAGCACGACATGGGGGTCGTGTTCGACCTCGCCGACCGCATCTCGGTGCTGGTCTACGGCGAGGTCATCGCCTCCGACACGCCGAAGCGCGTCAAGGCCAACGCGGCGGTGCAGCAGGCCTATCTCGGGATCGAGGTGGCATGATGCTGGAGGTTCGCGACCTGCATGCCTACTACGGCAAGAGCCACATCCTCCAGGGTGTCAACATCACCGTCGGCGACAACGAGATCGTCAGCATCCTCGGCCGCAACGGCGTCGGCCGCTCGACCACGCTGAAGGCGATCATGGGCGACCCGCCGCCGCGCGGCGAAATCATCTTCGAAGGGCGTCCGATTGCCGGTCTGAAGCCGTACGAGATCGCGCGCCTGGGCATCGGCTATGTCCCCGAGGAGCGCGCCATCTTCCCGACCCTGACGGTGACGCAAAACCTGCTCATGGGTGTCAAGAACGGCCAAAAAGCGAGGCGGTGGAGCCTCGACGAGACGTGGCGCCTGTTCCCGCAGCTGCTCGCCCGCGCCGACGCGCCCGGCGGAGCCCTTTCGGGTGGCGAGCAGCAGATGTTGACCATCTGCCGCACGCTGATGGGCGATCCGAACCTGATCATGATCGATGAGCCGACCGAGGGTCTGGCACCGCAGATGGTCGAGCGCATCGGCGAACTCCTGCAGGAGATCGCCAGGCGCGGCATCTCCATCCTGCTGGTCGAGCAGCGCCTGGTCATTGCCTTGCGCATCTCGCACCGGATCTATGTGATGGGGCACGGCCGCATTGTTTTCGAAGGCACGTCCGCGGAGTTGATGGCGAACACGAGCGTCCGTCGCGAGTGGCTGGAAGTCTGATATCACCCGGATCGAAGGCGCGGGCACGCCGACCTCATACCGGAACCATGCGTTGGGATGTTCGCCACCGTGTCGCCTTCCTGCAATCGCGTCCTGAGACCGGACTGACCGCTTTCGTTACAAGCAGCCTTTCGCGTCAGCGACGGATTGGACTTGAGTGCACCCGGTTACTCCGGGAAGAAGCGGTTCCTCGGCCGCTTCAGGCCGAGATTCTCCCGCAAGGTCGCGCCTTCGTACTCGCGGCGGAAGATGCCGCGGCGCTGCAGCTCCGGCACGACCCGCTCGACGAATTCGTCGAGGCCGCCGGGCAGGTAGGGGAACATGACGTTGAAGCCGTCCGATCCCTCGCCGGCGAGCCACTCCTCCATCCCGTCGGCGATGGTGGCGGGGGTGCCGACGAAGGCGAGGCCGGAATAGCTG
>DAHUYF010000114.1 GCA_027315365.1 Rhodospirillales bacterium
GCTCGCATTTGAGTGCGGTGCCGCGCGCGCGTCTCACATTTCAGACCCGATTCCCAGGTGCCAGCACATTTCTTATCGGTCGATTGTGCCGTTCGATGCGCTGATTCCATGCCGGGAGCAATATCGCTCGCTCAAGCGCCAGCATCGAAAACACAATGTTTCACCATCGCGAACGGCGAAAATGGGCCACGAGCGGAAGAGACCGGCCTGTCGCAGCTAAGAATTGCACCCAACGCAAGTGTAACGGTCGTCCTGGTCGCTGATGCACCTGTTTGCTCGTGGCGGCGCCCCTAAGCGCTTTAGCAGTTCGCTGAAAAACCTTGGAAATCGAAGTTTCGATCTCTCTTTAGGTTCCATGGCTCTGTTGAGGTGTTCGATCACTTGAGGCGCTTTTGGTAGTGCGGATGGCTATTCGGCCCTAAGCCGCGATCAATTTGGGAATGCGGATCAGATTGTAAGCGATCAGATTGAGCAAGAAGTCGGCAGCGACGCGGCAGATGCCGCGGTGTTTGGTCTTGCGCATCGTGCCGTGCTGCTTGCCCCAACCGAAAATGCATTCGATCATCGCGCGACGCGATTGCGACATGCCATAACCGTCATGCTGCGTGGTGCGGCCGTCGATGGCGCTTTTGCGCCGCTTGCCGGTCTTGGTCGGGCTATCGTTCTGCGTCACATGCGGCGTGATGTTATTGGCGCGAAGCTTGGCGACATGATCGGCTGTGTCATAGGCCTTGTCCTCGCCGGCGGTGATGCGGCGGCCGGCGGCTTTGCTCCTGGCCTTGAGCATGATCTCCGAAGCGCGGCGCTCGGCGCTGCCGCTGGCGTGCGTGACCATGCCGGCCACCGCCAAGCCATGTCGGTTCTCCATCGTGGCGTGGCCCATATAGGAGAGTTTCGCCTCTCGCCCCGCGGCCTTGCGATAAAGCCGGCTGTCGGGGTCGGTCGTACTAGCATGGGTGTCGTTCTTGCGCTTCTGCCCGTGAAAGTCGGCGCCGCCGTCTCTGTCGCCGCTGCCATCCTTGGGGCGAAAGCTCTTCTGTGAAGCCCAGGCCTCGATCAGCGTTCCGTCCACTGAAAAATGCTCGTCCGACAACAGTGGTTTGACCTGCGGATGGTTCAGAAGCTTGGTCATGAACTTTGCAAACACGTCGGCATTCTGCAGCCGGTCCCGGTTCTTCGTAAACGTGGTCGGGTCCCAGACTGGGTCGTCGGGCGAAAGCCCCACGAACCAGCGGTACAAAAGATTGTAGTCCAATTGCTCCATCAGCTGTCGTTCCGATCGGATGCCGTATAACACCTGCAGCAGCAACGCGCTTAGCAATTGCTCGGGCGGGATCGAGGGGCGCCCTTCGTTCGCGTAGAGCCTCCCCAAGCTACGGTTCAACTCGCCAAGGACATCACGGACAAGCTCGCGGATATTCCTAAGCGGATGATTTGCCGGCACCCGTGCCTCCGGCGACAGGTACGAAAAAAGCTTGCCCTGATCTAAAAATGCGCCCCGCATCCAAGCCTCCGCCGATTCGTGATAGAAAACTGAATCAGCAAACTCGCGCCGTGGCGAGAAGAGTTTTTCCGCGGACTGCTCTCATGTTCGCAGTCAAGGTTTAAGGCACACCTTCTCAATACCGCAACGCTCGGGTCGAGTGTGATATCGAGACGTCCATGGGCGGAGGCAGGATCTGAAGACGCCGGTTGAACAAGCTCTCATTCGCGGGTTGGCTACCGCATGACCGATGTTTCGTCTTGGGGCTGCCTCGATCTAGAGGCGAGCGTCAGCCGTGAGGCTTGCTCATAACAGTCGCGAGGGTTCCCCTGCCGTGATCCTGCCTCCAATCATGGACGCCTATGGAATTATTTGTTTGCTGCTGCTTGCCCCCCTGAACTTCGGTTCTGATTTGATGCCGTCTACGATGCGGGCTGCAGCTCAATCCGGTGCGCGATAGCCCAGATGAATCCAATCATTTCTCGAGCAATCGCGGTCGTGGCGATGACCGCCGGCTTGCCAGCGGCGGTCAAGCGGCGATATCGGGCGCACAGCCGCACCTGCGCTTTCCAGGCGAGGTCGCGGATTTCCTGCGGCAACGGCTCGTTACGGTCATGCAGCTTGCGACTAATCCTTGCCTGCATACGATAGGTCCAGGCCCCCTCAATGAGTGCGCGCCGGGCTCGGCCATTGCCGGCCTTGGTGACGCCGCCGCGCCGGACGCTGGCGCCGCTTGAATGTTCCGAGGGGACCAGACCAACATAAGCCATAAGCTGGCGGGGGTTGGCGAAGCGCGTGAAGTCGCCGATTTCCGCCACGAGCGTGACGGCATTGATCAAGGCAATGCCCCGCATCGCCTGGATCGCTTTCACCACCGGCGCCATCGACCATGCTTCCAGTAGCTGCTCGATCTGTTGGACCAGGCGGGCGACCCGCTTCTCGGCGTCTTCAACCGCATGGATATAATCCTGCAGCACGATCTGCTGAGCCGGATGATCGAACCGTACCGTGGTGAGCCAGCGCCGATAGGCCAGTGTCCAGGTCCTCTGCCCTGCGTAAGCCTTCGCATGCCGAAGCAGAAAACCGTTGAGATGTTGCCGTGCTTTGGCCAATACCCGGACGGCCGTTGCGCGCGCTCGAACCAAGTCACGCATCGCCTCGTGCGCCGCATCCGGAACCCACACCGCCGTCAATTCGCCTGCCCGATGCAGCTTTGCCAACATCAACGCATCCCGTCGGTCGGTCTTCACCCGGTCGCCTGCCTTGATCGGGATCAACGAAGGGGCGACGACGATGCAGTCATGGCTCAGCCCGCGTAACAATCGATATAGGCCATAACCGCAAGGGCCGGCTTCATAGCAAAAGCTCAAGCAATGCCCCGCACGTTCCAGTCGCTCAAACGTCTTCGTCAGCACATCCGTGCGGTTTTCAAACACCCCGATGTGGCGGACCTCGCCGCCGCGCTTGCCTTCGGCGACCGCCACCGAAACGGTCGTTCTGTGCACATCCAGTCCAACATAAATGGTAGAGTTCATTTGGCCCGTCTCCCATGCATGAGGCTCTCTGCCGTCTTGATTCGGCTCAACCCTCGTATCGTTGCATGTCGTGAGGCGGCCCGCCTTTCAGGCTTGGGCTGCGAACATAGGGTCTAGTGAATCTTTCGCCGTTTCTGCGGCGAAGCATTTCCATTCGTTGCCTCACCCGCGGGCATCGATTATTGTTGATTGGGAGTTTGGGGCTGTCGCGTCACATGCA
>DAHUYF010000015.1 GCA_027315365.1 Rhodospirillales bacterium
CTCGCCCCGCTGGTCGTGCGCGAGGTCTTCCGCGTGGTCGAGCAGATGCGCGAGGAAGGCATCTCGGTGCTGCTGGTGGAACAGAATGTCCGCCTGAGCCTCGCCATCGCCGACCATGCCTATGTTCTGGACGACGGCGCCATCGTCTATTCCGGGCCCGCCAAGGAGCTGGCCGCCGATGACGGGCGCGTGCAGGCATTGGCCGGCGCCAGCGCCGAAGTGTGGCTGGAAGAGACGACTCGCCGCTGAATTGCCCGGCCGCGGGGCGTTATCGCGCGACATCAATGCGTGAGCCGATCCCGCGGTGGGATCACGGTTGGGACCGAATTCACAGCGCTTCGCGGCGTGCTGTATGGCAGCTTGGAGGCGGCCGCGTCGAGGACGAGCGCGCCCGTCGCGCTCACTCTGTCGTGCGGAAGCGCGGAGGGATCGGCGCCGTGGTCCGCAGCGAGGCGCAGGGGGTCGCGTTGCTTTCCGTCAGCCGCCCGGAAACCCGCGGAAATCCTCGGCACGCAGCGACAAAGTCCTGACGGAAAAACCGCGTAAATCAGCCAAAAAACGGAGATTCAGGGACACCCATGGTGAGCGCCAGCGGGCTGGTCATCCGCGGATGTCCACGTAGGCGCCGCGACGCAGGTCGCGCATGTAGCGTCGCGCCAGCGCATCGAGGCGCTCGCGTGCAAGCGAGTCGGCAATCTCGTCTCGCGTCGGCAGTCCGCCCTTCGGATTCGTCCGCTCGCAGACCATGACGACCCCGAGTCCGCCAGGCATCGGCACCGGCTTGCTCGCCTCGGCGACGCCAAGGCCGAGCACCGTCTGCTGCAGCCCGGCCGCCAGTTCGTGCGCCTTGATGGTGGGGATTTCGCGCGAGGTCTGCGGCGCCTCGTCGCGACCGATCTTGGCCAGTTCGCCGCAGCTTTTCACGGCGGCGCTGATCTGTTGCGCACGCGTCAATACGCGCTGCTGCTCCTCCGGCGGCGAGGTGTTCTCCAACGGCAGCACCACCTCGACGAGCGACAATTCGGTGTCGCCTGGATTGGGCGCACCCAGCGTCTTGCGGTCGACGAGATAGAGAATGTAATAGCCGCCCCCGGTATGCACCGGGTAGGACATTTCGCCCGGATTCAGCTTCTTGACCGTGTCGGCTAGATCCGGCGCGAGCTGGGCTTCGGTGACGTAGCCGAGATCGCCGCCGACCGCGGCGGTTGGCGACTGCGAGAACTGGCGCGCGATGGTGTCGAATTTGACGCCGCTGCGAATCTGCTCGACCAGCCGGTCGGCGAGCTGCTTGACCTGGGGTTCTTGCGACGGGTTGTCGACGGCGAGAAAGATTTCCGATACCCGGTTTTGCGGAACGTCGGCTTGCTCCTTGAGCCGGGTCATCGCCTCGTTGATCTCTTCGTCGGAGACGGCCACCTCCTGCATCAGCCGATTGCGCACGAGCTTCGACCAAGTCAGGGAGGCGGTGAGCTGATCGACCAGCGTGGTTTTGGCGATGCCCGACTTGGTCAGATACGCGTCGAGGCCGCCCTTCGGCATGTTGTTCTGTCGCTCGATGCGCGCGATCGACTGATCGACTTCCTCCTTGGTGACGCTGACGTTGAGGCGCTTGGCCTCTTGCATCTGCAGCCGCTCGTCGATCAGGCCGCGCAGCACCTGAGACGAGAGGCGCTCGCGCGTCTGCGGGTCGTCGGTCATGCTGGCCGAGCGTATCGCCAGCGTCGTCCGCGCGGAAAGGTCGCTGAGCGAGACGACGTCGTCGTTGACCAGCGCGGCGATACGGGTTTCCTGCGCCGCGGCGCCCCCGAGCCAGAGAAAGAGCAGACAAAAGCAGGTGGAAAGGACCGGTATTGATCTCATCGGCAAAGGCAAAACACAGCTCCAGCGGGGCCCCTCGCCCCGCATCCGCCACCACCATACACCAGATACCCGCGCCTGTCCTCCCTGCTAGAGGCCGCCGACCTGGGCGGGCACCCCGAAATCGCCGATGTTCTTGAACACGAACGAGATCATGAAGGTGGTCCCCGGTATGGCGTCGCCGGCTTGGATGCCGGACTGGGTGAGTGAGGTGACGACGGCGAGGCACTCGTCCCGGTAGGTGACCGAGATGCCCTGTGTGAGGGTCTCGGTAAGCCCGACCACTTGGCCCTCGGGGGTGTAGGGCGTTCCCGAGAAGTCGTAGGTGCCAATGAGCTGCATGGACCAGTAGCGTGTCAGCCCCAGCGACAGCGAGGCCGAGACCTCCTTTGCCTTCTCCAGCTGAACGGCGCCGGGAATTTCCGCGATCTGGATGTAATTGAGGCTGGTGCGCAGATTGCTCGGACCGAAGCTGGTGCCGATCTCCTGCTCGCGCATGGCGAGATTGTCGTAGCCGAGCATGAAGCTGTAGGTGAAGTCCAACTGCGAGTTAGGCGCGATCGTGGCCTTACCGACCACGTCGGAAAAATGATGGTTGAGGCCCGAGCCGGGTCCGAAATTGTTGTTGAGCTGCGCCGCATAGCTCTGCCCGATGATCAGGCTGGTGCTGCCGCCGCCATCGCCATAGACTCCGGTGCGCAGCCCGTAATCGACGCGCTGGCCGCTATCGACCCGGTCGTAGCCGTAAAAGCGGTTGGGTACGAACAGGCTGGTGGCGCCGAACTGGAAGGCTTGGCTGTCCTCATTGGGGATCGTTCCGGGATTTTCGCCGTAAGGCGACGCGGCAACCATCACCACCGGCTCGATCGTCTGACTGTATCCCGCGGCCTGTCGCGACAAGGGGTAGCTCCAGGTGAGTGAAGTCTGCGGGAAGACACGCCCGGCCAAGGCGGTCTGAGTGCCGCCATCGGCGAGTGGTATTTGTTGCGAATTGTAACCGTCGGCTCTGACCGAGGCCGTCAACTGGTACTGGCCGCCGATCGAATCCGAGAAAGGCCGGCGCCACTCGCCGCCGAACGAGGTGCGCTGCGTATCGATTCCGGTAATGCGCATCAGGTTCATGAAGTTGCTGTCGAGGGTGACGAAGCCCCCTAGATCGGGCTGACCCTCCCAGCGGTAGTCGGCTACGGGTCCAACGATCGGCTCGATGCTGTCGCCGATGCCGGTTTCCAGGCTTTGGAAGCTCCAGGCGCTGATGTTGGCGTAGCTGTTCGATCCAAAATTTTCGGCGTAGAGATGGGTCGTCAGGAAGTCGTAAGGCGACGGCAGCTGATAGCGCAGCAGGTAGGTCGGATCCGATTCCCGGTTGACATCCACCCCGGCACGCCAGTCCTGGTTGAGGTCGAAGACACCTTGTGTGTCGATGTTCCAGCGCGTACCACTGACCGGAGTCAGGTCGATGGGAGTGTAGGCTTGGCTGCCAAACGTGACGCTGGCATCGGTGACGAGATTGCCGTTGGCGAAGCGCTGCCGGTATTCCCCGCCGAGAAATTCCCCGCCGCGCGTGTAATATATCGGATTGAGGGTGGCATCCGCGTCCGGTCCGATCACCCAGTAGTAGGGAATACCAAAGAAGTAGCCATTGGCGACGTTGTCGCCTGCGGTCGGCGTGAGGAGGCCGCTGGCGCGCTTTACCGAGGGATCGGGGTGTGACAAATAGGGAGTCCAGAAGACGGGAACGCCATCGATCTCCATCACCGCGTCGCGATATTCGATGAGCTGCTCCTGTTTGTCATGAATCATGTCCTCGGCCTTGAGCTGCCAGACCGGTGGCCGCGTCGGATCCTTGGCGCAGGCGTCGCAGGCGGAATAGACGCCGCGCCGGATCTCGGTGCGGTTGCCGTCGGTGCGCCGGGCCGTGTTCCCGGCCACGCGCGTGCGGTCCGACAGCAACATGCGGACGTTCTTCAGGAAGGCCTCGCGCATGTTGTCGTGGAGTTCCATGTAGTCGGCGAAGGTGATCTCGCCGCTCGGCTGCAGCAGGCTGACATGGCCCGACGCGGTGGCGGTATC
>DAHUYF010000128.1 GCA_027315365.1 Rhodospirillales bacterium
CGGCGATGTCGCGGCGCGCCTCGACGGCGTCGAGGAGGGCGCCAAAGCGATCGATCCACTCGTCGTTGATCGCGTTGACCGGCGGGCGCGACAGGGTGACGACGAGCGCCCGTCCGACCTGCTGGCTGCTGAGCATGGACACCTCCGCCCGTCTCCCGCCCGAAACTGAATGATCATTCAGTCGAATGAATACTCATTCATATCGAGGAGGCTGTCAAGCGGATTCGGTGCGGCGACGTTCTGTTGCGGGGCGGGCGGGTGGCGGCGGTCAGCGTGCCCGGCGGGGCGTAGCGTCGCCGGCCGGCTTGTGGCTGGCGCGGAGCTTCTGGTACTGGCGCCGCCCCTTCGGCGTGAGCAGCGCGCTCAGCAGGAAGTCCAGCCCCTCGTCGATGTACTGCTCGAGCGTGCAGAGGTCGCGCATGCGCCAGTATTTCAGCGCCCAGGTATGGGCGAAGGTGACGAAATGGTAGGTCGCGAGCTCGACGTTGACCTCGCGGAACAGGCCGTGCCGGATGCAGTCGCGCAAACACCCGGCGATGAACTCGTTGGTCTCGATCTCGGCCTGCTTGATGAGCTCGCGGCGTGCCTTGGGCAGCGATTTGGTCGAGCGATAGGCGAGCACGGTGGCTTCGCGCCGGCTGTCGACGACCCGGCAATAGGCCTCGACCGCGACCCAGCAGCGGGTCAGCGGATCGCTGGTTTTCGCCAGCGCCGCCGGGATTTCGCGCTTGTAGGAGTCGAGCACGCTGAGCAGCGCGAGCAGCAACACGTCGTCCTTGTCGTGGACGTACTGGTAGATGAGCCCGATGCTCACCCCGGCCTTGCGCGCGACCTCCTGCATCGTCGTCGCGTAGAAGCCCTGCTGCGAGAACAGGTCGACCGCGGCGGCCACGATCTGCCCTCGCCGGCGTTGCACCAGCGCCGCGTCGGCGACCTGGCTCTTGATTGCGAGATCCCGCGTCTCGGTCATGGTGTGCGCCTTTCGTCGTGAGGTCGGCCGCCGGCCGCTGCATCGCGCCCATCGCCGCCGCCGTCAAGCCTTGGCGCGCTTTCGCCCTCGGCCGGTCGGCGTCTGCGAGCCTGCCTTGCGGCCGGAGCGGCGGTCAGCCGCCGCCGCGCGGCGCCCCGGCTCGCCGGAAGCCGTCTTCGGGGAGGGTGCCGGCAAAAAGCAGTTGACAGGGCCACGGATAATGAATGATCATTCGTTCAGTTGAATGGATATTCAACTTTATGTGCGGCCGCTGTCAAATGCAATTCTGAGGCGCGCATCGGGCGGCGCGGCGGCCGGCGGAGAGCCGAAATGATGAAGCTTCTCCCGAGGAGTCGTCCCATCCTGGCCGGCAGAGCGGCCGCGCAGCCATGAGGCAAGCCCCGGCGCCGCCGAGCATGAACGCCTGCGACGCGCTCCTCGGCCCCACCATCGAGGCGGGGTGCGGGCTTATCCCGGCGCTGATCCACCGCGACGCGCGCCTCAGCTACGGCGAGCTCGAGGCGCTGGTCAATCGCTTCGGCAATGCGCTGGCGGCAAACGGCGTCGGGCGCGGCGACCGGGTGCTGCTGCTGCTCAAGGACACGCCCGAGCTGGTCGCGGGCTTTCTCGCGGCGATGAAGGTGGGCGGCGTCGCCGTCGCCTTGAACACGCGTTCCGCGCCGAGGGATCTGCGTTTCGCCATCGCTGACAGCGCCTGCCGGGCGATGGTCATCGACAGCGATTTCCTCGATCTCCTGGAGGAGGCGCTGGCCGATGGCGCGCATCGCCCGCCCGTGCTGGTCGTCTGCGGCGCCACCAGTCCGCCTGCCCTCCCGGCGGTCGGCCTCGACGATTTCCTCCGCGACCGGTCGGACCGTCTGGAAAGCGCGCCGATGGCGCCGGACGACATGGCGTTCTGGATCTATACATCGGGCACGACCGGGACGCCCAAGGCCGCCATGCATAGCCATCGCGACGTGTTGCCCGGCGACCGGTATGTCGGCGACATCCTCGGGGTCAAGCGCGGCGATCGGCTGTTTTCCTCGTCGAAGCTGTTTTTCTCCTTCGCCCTTTCCCACTGCCTGCTCGGCGGCTTGCGCGTCGGCGCGACGGTGATCCTCGACGATCGCTGGCCGGACAGCGATGCGGTTGCGGAGATGGTTCGCCGCCACCATCCGCATGTCATGTTCAGCGTGCCGACCATCTATCGCAACCTGCTGCGCGACGGCCATGCCCGGGGCGACGCCTTCGCCTCCGTGCGCTGCTTCGTTTCCGCCGGCGAGAAGCTTCCGGCCAGCCTGTTCGAGCGCTGGCGGCAGGCCACCGGCAGGCCGATCGTCGAAGGCATCGGCGCCACCGAGACGCTGTTCCTGTTCGTCGCCAACACCCCTGATTCCTGCCGCGCCGGCGCCACCGGCCGGCCGCAGCCGGGGGTCGAGCTGCGTCTGCTGGACGAGCGCGATCAGCCGATCACCGAGCCCGGCGCCTGCGGCGTCCTGTGGGTGCGCATGGCGTCTTTGTGCGCGGGGTACTGGCGGCAGCCGGAAAAGACCGCCGCGAGTTTTGCCGATGGCTGGTACCGCACGGGCGACGTCTTCAGCTTCGACAGCGAGGGCTGGTGGTACCACCATGGCCGGGGCGACGATCTGCTGAAGATCTCCGGGCAGTGGGTGTCGCCGGGAGAGATCGAAGATTGCGCGCTGGCGACGACGGGCGTGCTCGACGCCGCGGTCATCGGCATGGAGAACAGCGACGGGCTGGTGCGCCTCTCGATGTTCGTGGTGCCGGACGACCACGCCGGCCGGCCGGAGCTGGCCGCGACGATCCAGGAGCGCATACGCTCGCAGCTGTCGATCTACAAATGCCCGCGCAACATCCGCTTCATCGCGGAGATTCCGCGGACCGCCACCGGCAAGATCCAGCGCTTCCTTTTGCGCCAGCTGGCGGTCGATCTGCCGGCGGGCAGCGAGAGCATGCCGTGCCCCGGCTAGTGTTCCGACTCCAACGCTTGGTTCCCAAGCGTTGGAGTCGGAACACTAGCAAACTCAAAGGGTTGTGTTGCGGCTTCGACGCCTGATCGGGAAGCAAGCGTCGAAGCCGCAACACTAGCGCTTCAGCGGCCCTGGAAACCGCCTTTGCCGCCGCGGCAGGCCAGTCGGAGAACCGCCATGACGCCGTCGTCCCACTGCCTCGATCTCGCGCTCGTCGCCGCACTCGCCCGCCACGGCGCCCGCCAGGCGGTGCGCGACGAGATGGACGCGCGGGATCGCTACATCCCGAGCGCGGTCGGCGAGGATTGGCTGCACATCGGCGTCGTCCAGCATCTTCGGCGACACCTGCGCGCGCCGGGCGCGCCGCGCTTCCGCGTCCATGAGGACTATCAGGATTGCGAGATCGGCAACCTCGCCTGCGACTATCCGCACCTGATCGACGTGGTCGTGCTCTACCCGGCGAGCGGCGCGCGCGATCATGCGCCGGCGGTCGGCGTCATCGAGATCCGCAAGGATTGCGCGGAGCTGCCGGAGGACGCGGCACGCCTCGGCGGCATGGCGCCCGGTCCGGCCGACGAGCCGCCGCTGCAATGGGTGTTGCAGCTCCTGCTGCTCGACGGCATCAGCCCGGAGCAGGTGCTGGCGCGCGCCGGGGAGGCGCGGTCGGTCGCCGCCCGCTTCGGGCTCCTGCCGTTGGGCGAATGCGAGCCGGAACGGGCCACGCCGCCGCCGGACGCCGCGCCGTCGGGCGAACGCTGGTTCGACGTCGCGTGCTACGGCAAGATGGTCGCGCCTGACCGCGTGCCGCGCGCCGCCCTGCCATGCCGCGATTGATATCGCCGCCGCAACCCCGGATCGCCGAGGGCGGCCGCCGGCCGCGCTGCCGCATGCGGCATTTCGCCGCGCCGCCGGCTTTTGACAAGGACCGCGCTTCGGCTCACCGTAAATAGGTATTGAAGTACGTATTTACGTCTTTTGCCGGGGCCTCGCCCGCGGCGGCGCGGCGCTCGGCAGTCGTCAAGGCGCAACCAGGCTGCGGGAGGACAGAATGCGGGACAACACCGTCGCCATCGACCGGTCGCGGGTGCCGACCGCGCTGAGCTTCGCACCGCGCTTCAACGCCGCCGTGCCCTTCATCGACCGCCATCTCGTGGACGGCCGCGGCGACAGGCCGGCCATCCTGACGGCGCGGGAGACCGTCACCTACGGCGCGCTCGCAGAAAATGTGAATCGCTGGGGCAATCTCCTCCTGGCGCGCGGCATCGGCGCCGGCGAGCGCCTGCTCATGGTGATCAAGGACGGTCCCGAGTTCTTCTATCTTTTCTGGGGCGCGGTTAAGGCCGGCATCATCCCGGTGCCGGTCAACACGCTGTTCCGCGGCGACACCTACGCCTACATGATCGAGGATTCCGGCTGCGCGGCCGTGGCCTACTCGCCGGAATTCTCCGGCGAGGTCGAGCCGGCCCTGTCCGCCGTCCTCGAGCGGCCGCGCGTGGTGCTGGCGCTGGGCGACGGGTCGCTGCGGCCGCAGCTTGCCGCCATGCCGCATCGCCTGGCGCCGGCGGCGACCCGCGCCGAGGACGACTGCTTCTGGCTCTATTCCTCGGGCTCGACGGGAGCGCCCAAGGGCGCCGTGCACCGCCATCGCGACCTCGTGGTGACGAGCCAGCACTACGGCGTCGACACGCTCGGGCTGCGCTCCGACGACATCTGCTTTTCCGAAGCGAAACTGTTCTTCGCCTATGGCCTCGGCAACGCCATGAGCTTTCCGCTCTGGGTGGGCGGCACGGCGGTGCTCAGCGATGCGCGCCCCGAGCCGGAGATCACCGCCGCGCTGATCGAGCGCTTCCGTCCGACGCTCTATTTCGGCGTCCCGACGCTCTACGCCGCCCACCTGCGCAGCTTCGCGCGCGGCAGGCCCGATTTCTCCTCCGTGCGCTATTGCGTCTCGGCCGGAGAGGCATTGCCGGCCGAGATCCTGCGGCGCTGGCAGGAGGTCACCGGCAAGACCATCCTCGACGGTATCGGATCGACCGAGGCGCTGCACATCTTCATTTCCAACCGGCCGGGCGACGTCAAGCCGGGATCGAGCGGCCGGGTGGTGCCGGGGTACCGGGCGTGGATCCTCGGCGAGAATGGCGGCGAGGCCGCCAACGGCACCAATGGCCGCTTGTTCATCAGCGGCGCCTCGACGGCGCGCTGCTATTGGAACCAGCCGGAGCGCAGCGCCGCGACCATGGTCAATGGCTGGCTCGACACCGGCGATACCTACCACCGCGACGCCTACGGCTATTATTATTACTGCGGTCGCAGCGACGACATGCTGAAGGTGGGCGGCATCTGGTGCTCGCCCTTCGAGATCGAGGCCAAGCTCGTCGAGCATCCGCAGGTCGTCGAGGCGGCGGTGGTGGGGCGCACCGACGGCGACGGCCTGGTGAAGCCCGAAGCCTTTGTCGTGCTCAGGGAGGGCGCCGCCGGCGCCGACGCGATGGCGAGCGAGCTCCTCGCGCTCTGCAGGCGCGAACTCGCGCCCTATAAATACCCGCGCTGGTTCAATTTCGTGCCGGAACTGCCCAAGACCGCGACCGGCAAGATCCAGCGCTTCCGCCTGCGCGAGATCGGCCTCCCGACCGGCGAGGCGCGCGCCGCCGCCGAATGACGGGCCCGGGAGGCGTGGGGCGGGCGGTGTCTAAGCTTTTGATTTAATGGTGCTGCCGCACAGGATTGAACTGTGGACCTCTCCCTTACCAAGGGCTTAATTATCTTGCGCAAACAGCCACTTAGACCAGCATAAGTGCCGATTTTGCCGGCGGGGTTCTGCGGATTTTGCGGTCCTGTAAGGCGATTTGTAAGGCGCTGCTGCCGTCAAAATTCGGCCCTGTAAGGCGCTCGCGGTCATAGGTGGAGAGCGCTTTCCGGCACCGGGCGCGGGGCGCGGAAGGCGGCCGGATCGAGCCGCAGCGCGCCGGTCGCGCTCCGCAGGTAATCCGGGTGATATTTCGCGTAATGCTTCTCCGTCGTGGCTTCGCTGTCTCCGAGCGTCCGGGCGATATCGCGCATCGGGACCGCTGCCATGGCCATCCACGTCGCTGCGGTGTGCCTCAAGGTGTTGGGTGTCGCGCCCTCGATCCCGGCCCGCCCGCACGCCGCGGCGAACCCGTTTTTGATGTCGTCGACGGCCTTCCCGTGGCGCTCGATGACGTGGTCTGTGCACGCCAGCGGCTGGAGGACGTTCTCCAGGAAGGCCCGGAGCTCGGCGTTCATCGGCACGACCGCCCGGCGCTTGTTGCCGTGGCCCTCGCCGTAGTCGATCAAATTCTGGTCCCAGAGCACGCCCGACCAGAGCAGCTCGAGAATGGCGCCAGCGCGCGCCGCGGTCATGAGGCCAAGCATCACAAACCCGCGCAGATGCGGCTCGCGACACTCGGCCACCAGGCGGCGCGCTTCCTCGCGGGTGAGCCAGCGGTCCTTGGGCGGCGGCGTGGGGACCGGATTCGAGATTGGCGGGAAGGACGTGATGATCCCGCATTCCACGGCCCATGCGAGCGCTGCCCGCAGGGTCCCGATCTCGCGGAGGACGGTGCCATTGTCGGCGGCCTTCGGGGGGCGTCGCTTGAGCTCACCGGCGCGGGCGAGGGCCTCGGCGGACGGCGGCTGTCTTCGGGTGCGGGCATAGGCGCGGATGACCGGCCGCACGAGCTGGGCGGTGAGCAGGGATCCGAGATGCCGGCGCAGCGGCTCGACGGAATATTTCAGGCCGCCCTTGGATCGGACGGTGGGTTGCTTCTCGGCCTCGTAGCCGTCGAGGATGGCACCGACTGTCTTGCCGGTCAGGCCGCCGGCGGCGCGACCTAAGCGGAAGGCCTCGAGCTCGCGTTCAGCCTCGGCCCGATCGCCTGTCCCCGTTGAAAGGCGTTTCTTGAGCCTCGCACCATAGAGGATGTACCAGCGGCCGTTGCGATGGCGCCAGAGGATCTCGGCTGGCTCGGCGCCGCCGGCACTGGAGCGGGTGGCTGCGGTATCGCGGACGTCGTCCATTGGGCCTCGTACGCCTCCACCTGTTCGCGGGTGATGCGTACCATGCCTTGCAGTCTTAAGAAAGGGAGTGCTCCAGATGCGAGCCGACGGTAGACCGTATCGACGGAGCAAGCCCAATGTTCCGCCACTTGGCGGACAGTGTTTCTATCCCGCAGCACCGCTGCCTCCCTGTGTGCCGCAAGTCTATGGGTGTCCGGGGCGCGAAGCGGATCAGTGGAACTGAAGAAATTAGCCGGTATTTTAGGGATCACTCGGACCGTGATCCCGTGCCCGCTGTCGCCGCCCCAATTCGCGTGTGGCGGAAGCGGCGCGGCGTCAAGGCTCGGGCGGTCACGCCGGCCACCGCAGGTGGCACGCAGCGGCCTTGAGGAAGCGCAAGCGCTCACGCTTTCGGTGGGGCGCGGGTGAAACCCGCACTCCCGCCGTGCGGTGCGCGTGTCCTACTTCCGCTCGTCATCGGGGTTGCCGGCCGGCGCCGGTGCCGTTGTGCTGCCGGCGCTGGCGGCTGGCTGTAGTAGCTGGCCGCCCCGCGCCCAACCCGCGACTGCGTGCCATCGACTGCCGATCCCGGGCTCCATGGTGCCAAGAGCTTGATGCGATAGAGACCGGGTGGAGGGGGCGGATTCCCCCACGCGGCGAGGCTCTTCCCCGCCGCCGGGAAGCGCGTGATCCGGCGCCGCGCTCAATAACCCAGCGTGACGGAGACGAAGCCGAACTGGCCGTGCTGGGCCTCGCCCGGCAGGCGCTGGAGCTGCCAGCCGTAATCGAGCTTGACCGCGACATAGGTGCCGAGGCTGTAGCGCAGGCCGAGCCCGACGCTGGACGCGTGCGCGCCGACGCCGGAGCCGGCGACCGGGTCCTTGGCGCTGACCGCGGCATAGTCCCAGAAGGCGAGGAGCTGCGTCTGGTCGGCCATGCCCCCCGGCCGCGCCGCGTCCGGCAGCAGCGCGAAGCTCGGCGTGCGCAGCTCGTTGCTGAGCACGATGCCCTGGTCGCCGTTGATCGTGTTGGGATCGTAGCCGCGCAGCAGGTCGGGGCCGCCGACGCTGAGCTGCTCGGTATAGAGCAGGTTGCGGTCGGTGACCTGGCCGATGATCCGCGTCGCCCAGCTCGCATCCCCGGGCAGGCGGGTCAGCCGGTCGAGCTCGCCGTGGAAATAGAGGTAGTTCGCCGTGGCGCCGGCGCGTCCGGACTGGTTCGGTCCCGGCTGGAAGGCGGCGTCGGTATTGGCGCCGGTCAGCCCGCCCGGGCTCCAGAACAGCGTGCCGGCGAACGAGGTCGAGCCGAGCGCATCAATGAGGTTGGCGGAATAGCCCAGCGGGAACTGGTCGATCTCGGTGGCGTTGCGCGACACCGCGGTGCCCCCGAAATCGAGATTGTTGTTGGTGGTCTTGAAGTCGTAGCCGATCTCGATCGCCTGGGTGAAGCTCTGCGTGCGCGGCAGCGGCATGGTGTAGCGCAGGCTGGCCTGGCCGTTGACGCCGGTGAGCCCGAAGGCGCTGCCGATCAGCGGCACTTCCTGCTCGTAGAGGCCGAACACCGACAGCCGGTCGCCCCAGGGCAGCGGCGTCGACCAGCTCAGCGACTGCGCGACGTTGGAGGGGCCGTTGGGCTCGCCCGGCGGCGGCGAGCGGCTGTGCCAGAAATTGTCGCTGGTGGTGAGCTGGTAGGACAATTGCTGGTCGGCCCAGAACGCGTCGCCCCAGGTGAAGCCGGTGCTCCAGCGGTCGCGTCCCAACGCCACCTCGCCGCCATTGTCGTAGCTGGCATAGAGATGAAGCGGCAGGCGGTCCTGGGTCTGCAGCACCAGGTTGGTGGTGCCGGGATCGGCGCCGGGCTGGTAGACGACATCGACATGGCGGAACGGGTTGGCGTTGGCGGCGTCGATCTCGCCCAGAAGCTGGTCGGCATCGACCGTGTCCCCCGGCTTCAGCGTGATCGCCGCTGCCACCTGGTCGCTGGTGAACCATTGGTTGCCTTCGACCTTGACCGCGCCGACGCGGAATTCGGTGACCACGATCCGCACCACCCCGCTCGAGATGTCCTGTTGCGGCACCACCACATCGACCAGCGGCCGGTCGTTGGCGCGATAGAAGGCCACGACGCGCTTGGTGATCCGGTTCAGCCGGTCGAAAGTCAGGGGCTCGCCGAGGAACGGCTTGACCTGGTCGAGGAAGCCCGGCCGCTCCAGCAGGGCGATGCCGCCCAGCGAACTCCCCGGCGCGGGCGGCGTCGCCGGCAGCGGTCCCGGTCCCGCGACGAAGGCGAGGCCTTTCAGGCTCGGCAGGATGAGGGTGCTGCCCTGAGGTACGGCAGGCGCTACCGGGGGCGGCGGCACGGCGGCGGGCGGCGGTCCCGCGAGCGGCGGCTGGGGCGCCACGCGCTCGTAATTCTGCCCCCGGGCCGGTGCGGCAAATCCGCCGACCAGCAGCAGCAG
>DAHUYF010000140.1 GCA_027315365.1 Rhodospirillales bacterium
TCTCGATCTCGGCCTCGCCGCCGCGCGCAAGGTCGGCACGCCGATGGCGCTGACGGCGCTGGTGCGCGAGACGCTGCAGAGCCTGATCGGCCAGGGCTTCGTCGATCAGGATTTTGCCACGCTGCTGGTGCAGCAGGCCAAGGCCGCGGGCATGCCGCTCGAGCCCGAGAACGTCGCCGTGAGCGACGGCCTGTCGTAAGCCGCCCGCCCGGCATGCGCCCCCTCGTCACCGCCCTCATGGCGGCGCTCCTGTTGGCGCCGGGAGCGCCGGCCCTGCACGCGACGGTGTCGGTCTCGATCTACAGGTCGGAGGATCAGGCGCGGCAGCATTGCCCGCGCGACGTCATCGTCTGGCTGGACCTGCAGAACCATGTCTATTACCTCAACGGGCAGCGCAGGTACGGGCGGGGCAAGAACAGCGCCTTTGCCTGCAAGGGCGAGGCCGACTCCGCCGGCGCGCACAGCTCCCTGAAGGGGCCGTAGCGATATCCGGCCGGCGCCGGCGGCGCTACGTCCCCGACAGCACCTCGCCGAAGCGCACCCACTGCTTGCCGTCCCAGCGCATCAGCTGCATCCGCTTGACCGGATAGTAGTCGGTCGGCGAGGTGCTCACGGTGATGCCCGGCAGCAGCATCGGCAGCGCGAGATCGTGCAGATTGGTCGCCTGCTTCAGGATGTTCTCGCGCGACAGGTCGTCGCCGCACTGCTTCAGCACCTGCACCAGGACCATGCCCGAATTGAACGAGTTGACGTAGTTCTGGTCGCTGGCATCGGCATCGGGCATGTATTTCGCCATGAAGGCGCGCCATTGCCGCATGCCGGGATCGTCGTTCCAGCCGGTGTCGGTGGGATCCTTGACATAGGCGGAGGAGACGATGCCGACACCCTTCTCCATCCCGGCCGGCTTCATCACCGAATTCACCCAGATCGCCACGTTGGACAGGAAGAACATCGGCTTCCAGCCGATGTCATAGACCTTGCGGATGGCCTGGGCGGCGAATTTCGGCGTCGCGCCGACGATGATGGCGTCGACCGCCGCGGCCTGCAGCGAGACGATCTGCGAATCGATGGTGGGGTCGGTGAACTCGTAGCTTTGCGCGACCACGCTGCGCTCGAATCTGTCGCCGAGCACGTCCTTCAGTCCGAGGAAATAATCCTTGCCGAAATCGTCGTTCTGATAGAGCACGCCGATCCTGGCGGCAGGCTTCTGCTGCAGGATATAGCGGGCGTAGATCCGGCCCTCGGCGCGGAAGGTTCCCTGCACCCCGCCGATCGTCCAGGGGAATTGCCGGTAGTTGCCCCATTTGCTCGCACCCGAGCCGATGAAGAGCTGCGGGATCTTGTGATCGTTGAGATATTTCTGCACCGCCGTATTGGTCGCGGTGCCGATCGAGCTGAACAGGAAGGCGACCCCGTCCTGCTCGACCAGCTTGCGCGTCTGCTCCACCGTCTTGGGCGGGGCGTAGCCGTCATCGAGGCTGATCAGCCTTATCTTGCGTCCGTTGACGCCGCCCTGCGCGTTGATCATGTCGAAGAAGGCGAGTTCGCCCTTGCCCAGCGTGCCGAAGGCGGTGACCGGGCCGCTATAGGGCATGGTCTGGCCGATCTTGATCTCGCTCGCGCTCACGCCCGGCGCGTTCTCCGCTGCCGCCGGCCGGCCGGCCGCCGCCAGGACCAGCGCCGCAAACGCGCCGATGGCTGTCGCCCTCATCCTCGCCTCCCTCACGCTTCTTCGCGCGCAGCATCGCTCGCCTGCGCCTTTCGCAGCGACGGAGACAATGACCGGAGTCGCGCGCCGAGGCAATCGGCGCGGGCGTCATTTGTCGGCGGTCTCCTCCACCGTCGCCGCCTGCTCCTGCGCCGCCTTGTCCTTGGCGTCCTTGTCCTTGGCTGCCCAATCCCACCAGCCGCCGCCCATGGCGGTGAGGAACTGCACCGTGTCGAGATAGCGCTGCGCCTGGGCGCGAACATAGCCCAACCGCGCCTGCTCGGTGAGGCGCTGCGCGTCGAGCACCAGCAGCACGCCGACATTGCCGTATTGATAGGTGGTGCGGGTGAGCCGCAGCGAAGTCTCCGCCGATTCGAGGGCGCGGCGCTGCGCCTCGAGCAGCTCCGCATCATGCGACAGCGCTTCCATGACGTCAGCGACCTGGCCGAAGGAGCTCAGCACCGTCTGCTTGTAATTGGCCAGCGCCCCGTCGAAGGCATCGACCGCGGCGCGCTTCTGCGCCTCGAGCGTACCGCCATGGAAGACCGGCGCGAGCAGCTGCCCGCCGATGCTCCAGATGCTGTTCTCCGCCTGGAACAGGGGCGAGACCGACAGCGCCTCCTGGGTGAAGCTGGCGCTGAGGTTGATGTTGGGATAGAGCTGCGCGGTGGCGACGCCGATCGCCGCGCTGGCCGCATGCAGCTGCGCCTCCGAGGCGAGGATATCGGGCCGCTGCCGCGCCAGGTCGGAGGGCAGGCTGACCGGAAGCTCCTCGGGCAGCGTGAACTCCTCGATGTCGAAGTCCGGCGGCACCCAGGCGGCGGGCAGCCGGCCCACCAGCACCGACAAGGCGTGGCGCGCGACGCTGACCTGCTGGCGCAGCGGCGGCAGCAGCGTACGGTCGGCGGCGAGCTGGCTGTTGGCCTGCTCGACGTCGATCTGCGTCGCCTCGCCGGCCTGGAGCTCGCTCTGGACCAGCCGCAGGTTCTCCTTGTCGTCATTGATGATGGTCTCGACCGCCTTGATCTGCGCCCGCGCCGAGGCGATGGTCAGCGCCTGCGTCGCCGCATTGCCGGTCAAGGTGAGATAGGCGGCGTCGAGCTCGTAATCCTGATAGTGCGCCGTCGCCTGCTGCTGCTCGATGCGCCGTAGATTGCCGCCGAAGGGATCGAGCGCATAGCTCACGGTCGGACCGATGGTGAAGAGGTTGAAGGGCGCGGTCTTTCCCGGCTGGCCGATGAACGCGTTGCTGAACACCTGTCGCTGCGCGCCGGCGGACAGATCGAGTTGCGGGAAGAGAATCCCTCGCGCCTCGGCCACGACCTCGAGCGACTGCGCCAGGGTGGCGCGGGCGGCGACCAGGGACTGGTTGCCGGCGACCGCCTGCTGGAGCACGCTGTTGAGCCGCTCGGAATGGAAGAGCTGCCACCAGTCGCCGTTGATCTTCTTGCCGAGGACGAAGCGCTGCTCCTTCTCCTTGGCATCCGGGATCTCGGTCTTGGGAATGCCGTCTTCGGTATAGCCCTTGGTCTCCGGCCCGTCGGGCGCGGTGAAATCCGGACCCACGGCGCAAGAGGCAAGCAGCGCAACCAGGCTGGCAGCGGCCATGAGCCGCGCCGGCAGGCGCCCACGGTTCGGCTGCGGCATGAAATCACGCGTCATCGATTGGACTCCCCCAGATGAATCGGGTGGCGGCCCGACCAGGGAAGGTCGGCCGCCGCGGCCGGTGCATGCTTAGTGACAGGCAGGCTGGACCGCAAACAGTATCATAATCGTTATCGCTTGTCGCACTGCGGCAAAGGATCGATCCATCCCCCGCGGCGCGGCCCGGGCGGCCCTCCCGGCTGGTTGCGCAGCGCCGCAGCCCTGCACCGGTGCGGTTGAGAATGCCCCGCGCCCGCCGGAAAAGCCAGAGGGCGGCGACCGGCCGGCGCACGGCCATGACAAGGCGCCCACGGTGGCCGTTCGTCCGTAGTCTAGTATCCTGAAATCATGGAGAAATTGGCTTTACAAATGGACCGCCTGCCAGCACGATTCCCGCCCTTGGCGGATTTCCAGGTCGAGCATGGATCAGGGCAGCGCTGCGGCGCAACAACATCTGCGCCCCAAAAGCGACATCGAAATCGCCCAGGCCGCGACGCTGCGGCCGATCGCCGAGGTGGCGGCCGAGAAGCTCGGCATCCCGGCGCAGGCGCTCTACGCCTATGGGCCGCACAAGGCGAAGCTGTCGCTCGACTACATCCGCACCCTCGGCGAGCGTCCCGACGGCAAGCTCATCCTGGTCACCGCCATCACCCCGACCCCGGCGGGCGAAGGCAAGACCACGACCACGGTCGGGCTGGGCGATGCGCTCAACCATATCGGGCTCAGCGCCGCGATCTGCCTGCGCGAACCGAGCCTGGGGCCCTGCTTCGGCGTCAAGGGCGGCGCCGCCGGCGGCGGCTATGCCCAGGTGGTGCCGATGGAGGACATCAATCTGCATTTCACCGGCGACTTCCACGCCATCGGCGCCGCCAACAACCTGCTCGCCGCGCTGATCGACAACCACGTCTATTGGGGCAACGAGCTCGGCATCGACACCCGCCGCATCGCCTGGCGGCGCGCGCTCGACATGAACGACCGGGCGCTCCGCTCGATCGTCTCCTCGCTCGGCGGCGTCGCCAACGGCTACGCGCGCGAGGACGGCTTCGACATCGTCGTCGCCTCGGAGGTGATGGCGATCTTCTGCCTCGCCGGCGACCTCGCCGATCTCCGGCGCCGGCTCGGCAACATCATCGTCGCGCAGTCGCGCGAGCGGCGCGCCATCCGCGCCGCCGACCTCAAGGCGGCGGGGCCGATGACGGCGCTGCTCAAGGACGCGATCGCGCCCAACCTGGTGCAGACGCTCGAAGGCAATCCCGCCTTCATCCATGGCGGCCCCTTCGCCAACATCGCCCATGGCTGCAACTCGGTGATCGCCACCCGCGCCGCGCTCAAGCTCGCCGACTACGTCGTCACCGAGGCGGGATTCGGCGCCGATCTCGGCGCCGAGAAGTTCTTCGACATCAAATGCCGCAAGGCCGGGCTCGCTCCCGCCGCCGCCGTCGTCGTCGCCACCATCCGCGCGCTCAAGATGCATGGCGGCGTCGCCAAGGACGCGCTGCGGCACGAGAATCTCGCGGCGCTCGAGCAGGGCTTCGCCAATCTGGCGCGGCACATCGCCAATGTCCGCGGCTTCGGCGTGCCGGTACTGGTGGCCCTCAACCGTTTCAGCGCCGACACCCCCGCCGAGCTGGCGCTGCTCGCCGATCTCTGCCGGCGCGAGGATGTCGCCGTGGTGCTGGCCGATCACTGGGCCGCCGGCGGTGCCGGCGCGGCCGAGCTGGCACGCCGGGTGGTCGCCACCATCGCGGCGCAGCCGGCGCGCTTCCGCCCGCTCTATCCCGACGACATGAAGCTCATCGACAAGGTCCGCACGATCGCGCAGCGGCTCTACGGCGCCGCCGACATCGCCGTCGACCAGAAGGTCGCCGAACGCTTCGCCGAGCTCGAAGCGCAGGGCTTCGGCCATTTCCCGGTCTGCATGGCAAAGACGCAGTACAGCTTCTCGACCGACGCCAACGCCAAGGGCGCGCCCAGCGGTCACATCGTGCCGATCCGCGAATTGCGGCTCTCCGCCGGGGCGGAGTTCGTCGTGGCGATCTGCGGCGACATCATGACCATGCCGGGCCTGCCCAGGATGCCGGCGGCAAACACCATCGATGTCGACGACAGCGGCCGGATCAGCGGGTTGTTCTGACGCCGGTCTTGGAGAGGACGGAATGTGCGATAGTCGGCAATAGACCAAGCGATCGCGGACGGATGGAAAGCGACCGGGACATCAAGCTGTGGCGGCGCGAGCAGCGCGCGCGGCTCATCGCGGCGAGAACGGCGGCGAGCGCGGCGCAGCGGCGGCAATGGGAGGCGGCGATCGAGGCGCGGCTCGCGGCCCTCCTCGCCGCCCTCCCCGGCGGCATCCTCGGCATCTACTGGCCGTTCAGGGCGGAGCCCGATCCGCGGCCGCTCGCCGAGCGGCTGCACGCCGATGGCCGACGCATCGCGCTGCCCGTGGTGGTCGACCGCAAGGGGCCGCTCGAATACCGGCTTTGGCAACCCGGCATGGCGATGGAGATCGGCGTCTTCGATCTGCCGGTGCCCAAGGCGCGCGACGTGGTGCAGCCGGAGATCGTGCTGGCGCCGCTGGTGGGATTCGACGACGCCAATTACCGTCTGGGCTATGGCGGGGGCTATTTCGACCGTACGCTGGCGGCGATGGCGCCGGCCCCGGTCGCGATCGGCGTCGGCTTCGAGCTGGCACGGGTGGAGAGCGTCTTCCCGCGCCCGCACGACGTGCCGATGGACGTCATCGTCACCGAAGCTCGGCTCAGCCGCCGGCCGGCGCCGCTACCGGCCTGACCCGCTCAGTGGCCGCCGTGGTGCCCACCATGGCCCGGCGGCGCCTCGCCGCCGGCGCCGGGGATCGCGGCGAGGCAGAGCGCGACCAGCACGCTGCCGAGAATGAAGATGACGAGCCCGGTCAGAAAGCTCATGGCGCCGCCCCTCCTCAGCGATGGCTGTCGAGCCAGCCCATCATGATGCGGTTGAAGGTCGCGGGATGCTCGACATTGGGGAAATGCCGCGCATTGGCGATCTCCTCGTAGCGGCCGCCCGGCACCAGCGACGCGATCCGGCGGTTGCCGGCGGGCTGCGTGCTCTGATCGTCGGCGCCGCAGATCACCAGCGTCGGCACCTTGACCTGAGGCAGCTTGGCGGTGAAATCGAAATCGAGGATCGCCGCGGCGCAGCCGAGATATCCGGCGGCGCTGGTGCCGCCGACGGTGGCGTGAAGTTGCTTCCAGCGCGCCGGATTGCGCGGCTTGAAGCCATCGGTGAACCAGCGCTCCATGGTGCCGTCGGCGAGCGGCGCCACCGAATTCGCCTTGGTCACCGCCGCGATGCGCGGCGCCCAGGCGTCCTTGGCGCCGGCCATGGTCTGCGGCGCGGTATCGCACCACATCGCCGAGACCAGCCGCTCGCCATGGGCGATGGCGAAGGCCTGGCCGAGCATGCCGCCGATCGAGAGGCCGATATACTGAATGCGGGCGATGCCGAGGAAATCGAGCGCGGCGGCGACGTCGCCGGCGAGCTCGGCCATGGTGTAGGGGCCGGACACGGGATCGCTGCCGCCATGGCCGCGCATGTCGAGGCGCAGCACGCGATATCCCTCGGCGAGCAGCGCCGGCAGCTGCTCGGCCCACATGCCGCCGTCGCAGGCCAGAGAATGAGTGAGGCACACCACCGGCCCGGCTTCCGGCCCGGCGAGATCGTAATAGATGTGACGGCCTTTCAGATCGAACAGCATGACGGATTCCCTTTGGTCTCTAGGATTTCTTCGCGTCGCGGCGCAGGAACGCCTCGATGCTGGTGGCGAGCGCCACCGGGGTCTCGTTCATCGGGTAATGGCCGGCATTGGCCATCACCTCGAGCTCGGCATTGGGGTACCAGGCGAGATATGTGGCGCGCATCGCCTCCTCGGAGATTGCCCGGTCGTGGGTGCCGACGATGACTTTGATCGGCACGGGGTTGCCGACGATCTCGCGGTGGAAATCGGTCTTGGCCCAGGCCTGGAGATATGCCGCGAACGCTTCGACCGTCGCGGTCTCTGCCGAGTAGCGCGCGATGCGGTCGATCCAGGCCTTGGAGAGCCGGCCGCCGGTGGAGAAGTCGATGATGCCGCGGCGGTTGTCGAGGCTGCGCGCCGCGCCCTCGAACAGCATCCAACTCTCGGCATCGAACGGCACGCCCGAGGCCGGCACCGGCGCCACCGCGACGATCTTCTCGACGCGCTTGGGCGCGTCCGCCAGCACGCGCTGCGCCGCCATGCCGCCCATGGAATGCCCGATCAGGCTGAAGCTCTCCCATTCCAGCGCATCGGCCAGCGCCAGCGCGTCGGCGGAGATCTCCTTCATCGAATACTCGCCGCGCTGCTGGCGCGACAGCCCGTAGCCGCGATAGGCGATGAAGGCGTAGGTGAATTCGTCGAGGCTCAGCGCGTCGCGCAGCGGATCGAAGCAGCTCTCGTCGCCGAACCAGCCGTGCAGCGCCAGCACCCTGTGCGGGCCGTGCCCTACTATCCTATGCCCGATCGTCATGCGGCACCTCCCGATGGCGCACGATAGCGGATAAACGCCGCGAGTCTCCAGCCCTCTCCCGGAAGGTTATTTCGGATGGCCGCGGCCGCGGCCGACGGCTAGACTCGTTGCGAAGAAGCGCGGGATCGCGCCGCAGCCAGCGAGGAAGCACCATGATGGAGGTCGGCGTCTTCGATCACCTCGACCGCGGCGACGGGCCGGTCGGCGAGCTCTACGAGAACCGGCTCAAACTGACCGAGGCCTATGACCGGCTCGGCGTCCGCCGCTATCACCTGGCCGAGCACCACGCGACGCCGCTCGGCATGGCGCCGTCGCCTTCCGTGTTCCTCGCCGCCGTGGCGCAGCGCACGCGCCGGCTGCGCTTCGGTCCGCTGGTCTACACCCTTTCGCTCCACCATCCGCTGCGCATCGCCGAAGAGGTCGCCATGCTCGACCAGATGAGCGGCGGCCGCTTCGAACTCGGCATCGGCCGCGGCATCTCGCCCCACGAGGTCGCCTATTACGGCGTCGATCCCGCCAAGGCGCAGGCGATGTATGTCGAGGCGCTGGCCGTCATCCGCAAAGCGCTCACGGCGGAGACGCTGACCTTCGAGGGCGCGTTCTTCCGGTTTCGCGACGTGCCGATGGAGATGCAGCCGGTGCAGCGGCCGCATCCGCCGCTGTGGTACGGACTGGCGCGGCCCGACGGGCTGCCCTGGGTGGTCGCCAACCGGGTCAACATCGTCTGCAACGGGCCGCCGGCGCTGGTGCGGCAGGTCACCGACGGCTACCGCCAAGCCTGGGCGGCGGCCGGCCACCGGCCGGACGAGCTGCCGCTGATGGGCATGACGCGCTCGGTGGTCATCGCCGAGAGCGAGCGCGAGGCGCTGGAGACCGCGCGGCGCGCGCACAAGCGCTGGCACCAGAGCTTCTTCAAGCTGTGGCAGCGGCATGGCACGCAGCCGCTCAATGCCTTCTATCCCGACAATTTCGACGAGGCGCAGCAGCGGGGATTCGGCGTCGCCGGCACCCCCGGCCAGGTGCTGGATGCGCTGCAGCGCCAGCTCGACGAAGCGCGCACCAACTATCTCGTCTGCCGTTTCGCCTTCGGCGATATGAGCTTGGCGGAATCGCTGCGCACGGTCGAGCTGTTCGCCCGCGCGGTGATGCCCGAGCTCAACGCGGCGTAGCGGTCTGCGCGCCCGGCCGGGTCGCCAGCAGCGCCTCGGCCTCGACCAGCTCGGAAACCGCGCCGTTCACCGCATAAGGCGCCACGGCGGCGCGGAGCTCTGCCTCGAATTGCGCGCGCGCCGGGCCCAGCACGTCGGGCGAGGTGGTCGAGGTCGAGAGCGCGCGGGCCACCAACTCCTCCACGCTCGCCTGCCGGCGATGGCGCTCGGCGAAACGGCGGAGTTGCGAAAAGGGCGAGCGGCGCAGCACGGCTTCGTGGTCGCGGTGGTCGAGGCGCGGGTCGCGCTCGGCGAAGCGCTCGCGCGCCGCGCGCCAGGCCGGCTGCCAGGCGTTCTCCGGCGCTTGCGGATGGCGGTCGGCGAAGAGCGCCACGCCGCCCGCGGGCTCGACCAGAGCGTCGAGCGCCGCAAGCGTCCGCTCGCGGTCCATCCAATGGAAGGAGCGGCCCATGGCGACCAGGGCGAAGCGGCCGAGAGCCGGCCCCAGCGTCTGCGACCCGCCGAGCACGAAGCGCAGCCGTCCGGCCGCGCCTTGCGCCGCTTCGCGGGCCGCCGCCAGCATGTCGGGCTCGGGATCCATGGCCACCACCTCGGCGGCGAAGGGCGCGAAGGCCAGGGCGAGAAAGCCCGGGCCGCAGCCGAGATCGAGGACGCGCCCCCGGCCCTCGAGCCTCACCGCCTCGGCGACCGCGGCGACGAGCGGCGGCGGATAGCGCAGCCGGCCGGCGAGGTAGTACGGCACGGTGGAGCGGAAGCGGCGTTCGCGCGCGGCCATGCCTGCGATTTAGGCATCTCGGGGCGCGACGGCAATCTGCCTTTTCGCCAGAACCCTCTTTGCGGCCGCCGCCGGTGCAATAGCCGTGACGCACCGGCCCGCCGGACTCGATGGACCGCGCCTGCCCGGCCTCAGAAAAAGTGCCAGGCGGCGCCGATCAGGAAGGTGGTCTGGTGGGTGGTGCTGTCGGGCTCGTAATAGCCGGCGGCATCGACCGGGCTCGCGCCATAGGCGAAGCTCGAATATTCCAAGGTCGAGGTCAGTTCGAGGCGCTCGGTGATGCGATAGCCGGCCTTGGCCTGCACCCGCCAGGCCATGTCGCTGCCGAGCGTGAAATTCTCGTTTGAGCCGGTCAGGCCGGCGGTGCTCATATTTGCGCCGAAGGTCTCGCCCGCCGCACCGGACAGCGACAGCACCCAGCGCGGCGCCGGCGACACCTGGAGCAGCAGACCGACCATCGCGTCCCAGTTGGAGTAATCCTCGGTATAGCCGCCGGGGCCGGTGAGATCGCGCGACCAGTAGCGATAGCCGATCTCGGCAAAGGGCGTCAGCATGGCGTAGCGGCCCAGCTCGAAGGCGCGCCCAAGCTGGGCGTCGCCGCTGAAGATCTGGTCGTTGGTCGTGCCCTGATAGGGCGTGCAGTTATTGTACTGGTCGCACAGCGCGCCATTGTAGTTCGTCGATCCCAGGCTGGCGCGGCCGTCGAAATGCAGATAGAGGTTGCCGATCGGCGCGTCGGGAAAGGCGAGCATGCCGAAGCTGATGCCGATCGTCGGCAGCCAGCCCTTCTCGGTGTCGAGGGTGCTGCCGCCCTGGGTCTCGCCGTAATCGAGATAGCTGGCGCCGAAATCGACCGCGATGGCGTTGTCCGCCTTGCGGATGTCGAGGTTGTCGGCATGCGCGGCCTGCGGCAGCAGGGCGGCACCCGCCGCCGCTACGGCGGCCAGCACGGCAAAGACGAAACGACGCCCCATCACCGTCCCCTCCTCAAACCCCGCGGGCCGAACGCCGGCGCCCGGCTGGTATAGGCGCGCGGCGGGCGTTCCATCCCCGGCCGGGCGGCGCCGGCCGCCAATGGCAGAAGGCGACGAAAAGCACTGGCTCATGGCGCCAGCCATAGCAGGTTTCGCGCCGCCGGGTAAGCGCCGTGAGGCGAGAGGCCGCGGCGGCGAGAGGTCGCGGGCCGGGCCCCACGGCGGAGAAAAAGCGCCGCGGCAGGTGTTTGTACGCCGGAATCGGGCGCGCGGCGCGCCTCATCAACGCACGGAGGACATCCATGCCCCAGGAGATCGTCATCGGCCTGTTCCGCACTCAGGGCCGGGCCGAGGATGTGAGAAACCGGCTGCTCCAGGGCGGCGTCCCGGCGGAGGACATCGAGCTGCGCCGGCTTGCCCGGGACGCGGTCCTGCCGCCGCAAGTAGTGCCGCAAAGCGCCTTTTCCTTCACGGACTGGCTGTTCGGCAACGACTTGCCGCAGCGCTATGGCGTCCATGTGACCAACGGCGAAACCGCGGTCTGCGTGCGCGGGCGCGATGAGCACGAGCGCGAGCTGACACTCGACACCATGCGCATCTTCGCCCCGCTCGCCATCGAGGTGGTATCGCCGCCGGAGGAGGAAGAGGCGCTGCGGCGGGACCAGGCCCGGGCGGCGGAGCGGTAGCCAGCGCTTTTCCTGCCGCGCTCGGCCCGAGTGCACTACCATCGGCAAGCCGAGACGAGGCAGGCGGAGTGCATGGCGCGAAGCTTCAGGACGCGGGCCGGGGCGGCAGCACTGGCGCTCGCCGGGCTGGTGGTGCTCATGGCTGGCCGGGCCGCGGCCGAGCCGGCGCTGTGGGTCGCCACGGGATCCGGCGCCACGGTCTATCTCTTCGGCACCATCCATGTGCTGCGCCGGGACGCCGCCTGGGAGGCGCCCGACATCGCCGCGGCACTGGCCGCGAGCCAGGCGCTGTGGCTCGAGATCGCCGATCCCGGCGACGCGTCGCAGGCGCAGGCGCTGACCCGGCAGCTCGGTCTCGACCGGCAGCACCCGCTGTCCTCGATGCTGCCGCCGCCGCTGCTCGCGCGGCTCGACGCGGCGGCGCGCACCGCCGGCCTGCCGGCGGGAGAAAAGACGCTGGAGCCGATGCGTCCATGGCTGGCGGCGGTGGCACTCGAGGACGGGCTGCTGGTCCATGCCGGCTACGATCCCGCCAGCGGCGTCGAGCCGCAGCTGCTGCGCCAGGCCACGCAAGCGGGCAAGCCTGTCCACGGCTTCGAGAGCATGGCGCAGCAGCTTCATTTCCTCGCCGACCTCCCGGCCGACCTCCAGCTCCAGATGCTGGAGAACACGCTGCGCGATATCGATCGCGGCACGCGCGAGATCGACGCCCTGGTCGAGGCCTGGATGCGCGGCGACGAGGCGGCGATCGCCCGGAGCATGATCGACGAGATGCGCAAGCCCTTCCCGACGCTCTATCGCACCCTCTTCGTCACGCGCAACGAAGCCTGGGCGCAGACCATCGCGCAGATGACCAGAGGCACCGGCGTGACCTTCGTCGCGGTCGGGGCCGCACATCTCGCCGGCCCCGATAGTTTGCAGCGGGCGTTGCAGCGGCGCGGCATCGCGGTGAAACGTGCGGAGCGAACGAAGTGAGGGTGGGTGGGAAGGTCGCCCGCCGGCGACGTCGCCGCGCGTCGCGCGGGGCGCTCAGCGCGCGGCTTTGTCCGCCTGCTGCGACAGAAGGCGCAGCGCGCCGTAATGCGCGTCGTGGAGGTCGGGATTGAACAGCGACCACCGTTCCGCGGCGCGCAGCGCTTCGGGCACTGTCGAGGCCATCAGCTTGCGCCAGGCCGCGTAATCGGCAGCCGCCTCGTCGAGATGCCCGGCGGCGACGGCAGCGTCGATTCGGCGCAGATCGAGCACGCGCTCCTTGAGCGCGGCGCGCGCCGTCGCGCGCTCGGTCCGACCGTCGACGACCGTGGCGTCCTTGCGGTCGGGAAAGGCCTCGGTGAGCTCGCGCAGCTCGCCGCCGACCGTCGCCACCGTCAGCGCCACCACCTCGCGATCGCCTGCCGGGATCGCGGTGGCGAGCAGGCTGGCGAACTCGCCGATCTCCTTGAGGCGCGGCTCGACGCCGTCGCGCTCGTAGGGCCGCACACCGTCGCCGATGGCAGTGAGATAGGCGACGAGATCCTGCCGCTCCCGCGGCGCCAGTCCGAGAGCGAAGACGCGATCGAAATGCGCCACCACCTGCGCGTAACTGTCGTAGCGTCCGTCATGGAAATAGGGCGCGTTGACGTCGGCGTTGAGCAAGGTCGGCGTCTTGAACTCGCCGCCGCTGCCGACATCGTGCTGGCGATGATCGACGAAGGCCGCCGACGGCAGGTGGCAGGCGGCGCAGCTCAGCTCGGGACGGCGGGGAAAGGGCTTGCGGAAGAGTTTCTCGCCGCGCCGCTCAGAGGCGCTTGCGCCGGCCGCGAGGGCGCCGCCGGGCGCCAGCCGCGGGTTCGGCAGGAAGTCGATGTCCTGGATGTAGGCGACCAGCCCGTCGAGAATGGCGGGCGACGGCTCGGGGCCGGCGAACTCGTCGACGATGACATTGCGCACGAAATCGCGCAGCGAGGCGAAGCGTCCGTCATGGCCATAGGGCGCGAGCAGGCGGGCGCCGCGCAGGCTGGGCGGGGTCAGCGCGTCGAGCACGCCGTTGTCGGCCGGCGGGTTGAACACCCCGCCGGTAGTGTCGAAGGTGCCGGGACGCGTCGACAGGCCAGGTATATAGAGCCGCGGATTGCCGGCGCCGTTGACATGGCAGGCGTTGCAGGCGATGCCGGCGCGGCGCGCCATGCCGCCGAGCAGCGAGGGCGCACTGAACGCCATGTCGCCGAGCCGGACGAGATAGGATTTGGCGCCGCCCATCGCCTCGGCGCGGAAGACCTCGCGCGGGCGGTCGAGCGCGTCCTCGTCGAGCTCGCTTCCCGCCGGCAGGACCGTGTCGCGCCCGCCCACCGGAAACGCGCCCGCCCGCGATGCCGGCAGCGCTGCGAGCAGGGCGGCGGCGACGAGCGCCGCCGGAAGAACGCCACGACGCTGCCGCCCTCGCCTCATTGGACGAGCATTTCCAGCGTCGGCCGGCGCAAGCCCAGCGCCGCCGCCGCCGCCTGCAGCGTCACCACGAGATCCTCGCTCGCGGCGCGGACCCGGTCGGGATCGACCCGCCGGAGATCGCCGACCGTCAGCAGCGTCGACAGCCGCTCGATCTGCGCCTGCGCCTGGCGCGCGAGCGTCGCATCCGCCGTCGCCAGCGGCGCCGCGAAGATGACGCTGTAGGCCTGCTCCAGCCCGGCGAGATTGTTGACCATGTCGTCCAGCGAGGTGCCGCTCAATCGCGACTCGCCGCCATCGGCCTTGCTCTCGCCGATCTCGTAGGTCAGCCGGGCGGCGCCGTCGAGCATGCCTTGGCCGGAGAGTCGCATCTGATGCACCTTCAGGTCGAGGTCGGTGAGATGGAGAACGAGCTTGTCGGCCTCGGGCGCGAGACCATCGGTCGTACCCCTGACGAAGAGCGCGGCCTCGACGGCATGGAATCCGGTGGTGGCGTTGGGCCAGCCATCGATCTTGTCGTCGAGATCGGAGACGAAACCGCCGGTGAACACCTCCGCGCGCTCCCAGCCCACGCGCGCCTCGATCCAGGCGCGGCGTGCGCCGGCAAGGTCCTTGGCGGCGATGCGTTCGCGCAGCCCGCGCGCGCCGGCGAGCGCCTCATCCACATTGCCGATGATATAGGCGCGATAGCGCTCGACCGATTCGTCGATCGTCGCCGCGCGAGCACCGGCAAGCGACGCCGCCAGCAAAATGCCGCCAAGCACGAGACGCCCGGCGCAGACAAAACTCTGCATTTATCCCCTCGACCAGCCAAGTCGGACGAGAACCTACGCTCGCGCCGTTTGCGTTTTTATGACGCCGCCGGCGCGCCTCGCCCCGACGGCATCGCCGCGCGACAATCCGTCGTCCTGAAAAAAAAGGGTCATCGCCGGCGACTACAGTGCAACCTGCACGCACGACCGGGGGGTTTCTCACGGCGGAGGTCGAAGCCCGGGGACGAGATGTCGTCCGCCGAACGGGACAGCGTGCGCTCGTCACGGTGCGATATCGCCGCGAGCGGCCACGACGGCTGCGTCGTCGATGGTCCTCGGGCGCTTCTCACCGATTGTTGCCGATGACAGTCACCAACCATGCGAGGGTAAAGACCGTGAAAACCAAGCACTCGAGTTCCCGGAGCAGGCTGCTCGCCGCCTTGGTGGCGGGCACCATGCTCGCCGGCGTCGGCGCCGCCCAGAGTCTCGCGGACGAGACCAGGACGACGACACCGATCCAGCACGTTATCGTCATCTTCGGCGAGAACGTCAGCTTCGACCACTATTTCGCGACCTATCCCAACGCGCAGAATCCGCGGGGCGAGCCGGGCTTCACCGCCGCCGGCGATACGCCCAGCGTCAACGGCCTGTCGGGCGGGCTGCTCACCAACAACCCGAACCTGCGGCAGCCGCTGCGGCTGGACCGCACGGAAGCGTTCACCTGCGACATGGATCACGGCTACACCGACGAGCAGAAGGCGTTCGACGGCGGCTTGATGGACCTCTTCGTCCAGGCGACGGGCAGCATCGGCTTCGGCTGCCGTCCCGACGGCTCGTCGGTGATGGGCTACTACGACGGCAACACGGTCACGGCGCTGTGGAACTACGCGCAGCGCTTTGCCATGAACGACAACTCCTTCGGCACCGAGTTCGGCCCCTCCACTCCGGGCGCGCTCGAGCTGGTGTCGGGACAGACCATCCCCGCCAACCTGCTCACCTTCGCCGGCGGCAAGCTGGCCGGCACGACGGCGACCACCGACATCGGCGACATCGATCCCGCCTATGACGATTGCGGCCGGGACCAGGGCGGCACCGCCAATGCCACGACGCTGCAGATGAACGGCACCAACATCGGCAACCTGCTCAACGCGCGGAATATCAGCTGGGGCTGGTTCGAGGGTGGCTTCACGCCGACCACCCCCTACAACCCGACGACCGGCGCACCGGCGGTCTGCGGCTCGTCGCATACCTACCCCGCGACCACGCCGAACCCGCCCGCCCAGGACAACAATCCCACCGGGATCGACATCCACAGCACGCCGGTCACCGACTACGTGCCGCATCACGAGCCCTTCCAATACTATCCGTCGACGCGCAACCCGCATCATCTGCGGCCGTCGCCCGACACGCCGAGAGAGATCGGCAAGTCGGACCAGGCGAACCATCAATACGACACCTCCGACTTCTTCAACGCGCTGGCACATGACAACCTGCCGGCGGTGTCCTATCTCAAGGCGCCCGCCTATCAGGACGCGCATCCCGGCTATTCCGACCCGCTCGACGAGCAGGCCTTCGTCGTGACCGTAATGAATGCGCTGCAGCGGTCGCCGTTCTGGTCGTCGACCCTCGTCGTCATCAATTATGACGATTCCGACGGCTGGTACGACCATGTGCCGGGGCCGATCGTCAACCCGTCGGCGTCCTCGGCCGACTCCTTCACGCCGCTCAATCCGGCGCAGCCGGTGAACGGGGTGAGCCCGAAGAACGCATTCCCGACCTCGCACGGATCCGGCGCCGGCCAGATCGCCACCTCCGGCGTCTGCGCCACGCCGGGCAGCAGCACCGGCGCGTCCGCGATCAATATGCGTTGCGGCTACGGCCCGCGGATACCGTTCATGGTGTTCTCGCCCTACGCGAAGCAGAACTTCGTCGACCACACGCTCACCGACCAGACGTCGAGCCTGCGCTTCATCGAGGTGAATTGGGGCCTCGACTTCATCGACGGCTCCGAAGCGATCGGCCCGGGCCAACCGCTGGGCTCGGGCTCGTTCGACCACTTCGCCGGGTCGATCGTGAACATGCTCGATTTCGACGATCCGCCGAACCGCGAGCCGCTGATCCTCGACCCGACGACCGGCACGCGCATGGGATGGCGGTAGGCCGCCGGCGACGCCGATCGCAACCGAAGAAACCCCTCTGCCGGCCGCGCGCCGGCAGCGGGCGTTTCGTCGATCCATTGCGGGAAAGCGACGAGCACGGCACAAACCGACCCGCTCGCGTCGGGTGACGATATCGTGTGACGATATTATGTCGCCGGCGTGAAATTTAATCAGAAAAAGTCGTTGTTCGCGCGGCCGACGCTCATCATCATCGCCGCTCCGCGCGCCGGTCCCCGCCGATATTTCCGCTTTTCACGCACATGACACCGAACCCCGTCGCCGCGATCCCGCCGGCCCGCCGCCGCTGCCGTCGTGCGGCGGCGATCGCCTGGCTGGCGATGCTGGCGACCGGCGTCGTTGCCGCCTGCGGCACGCCCGGCGGCGGCAATCATCCGACGATGCCGCGAAGCGAAGCGACGGCGATGCCGCCGGCCGCTGCCACGCCGCTGCCGCCTGCATCGCCCCCGCCGGCAACGGCTTTGCCGCGCGCGGCGACGCCGCTGATCATCCCCGGCAACGGCACGCTGGTCGCGGCGCAGGCCGAGGCGCCGCCCGGCGCCGCGGCAGCGGCGGGCGACGTCACGCTCAACTTCGTCGATACCGACGTGCGCGAGGTGCTGCGCGCCGTGCTGGGCGGCGTGCTGCATCTCAATTACGCCATCGACTCCAAGGTGCAGGCGACGCTCACGCTGCAGACCAGCCGGCCGCTGCAGCGCGATGAGGTGCTGCCGACGCTGCAAGCGGCGCTGCGCGCCAGCGGCCTGGCACTGGTCGAGAATGCCGGCGTCTATCACGTCATGCCGGTCGAGGACGCGGCGCGCAGTGGCGCGGCTGCCCTCGTCCTCGGCGAGGGAGCGGCGAAGCCGCCGGCCGCGAACACCAGCTACAACGTGCAGATCTTCCCGCTGAAATACGTCTCCGCCGAGGACATGCGCAAGACGATCGAGCCGCTGCTGCCCAAGGGGGCGATCATGGAGGTGGATGCGGCGCGCAATCTGGTGATCCTGTCGGGCGGCAGCCAAGACCTGTCCAGCGCGGTCGATCTGCTGCGCAGCTTCGACGTCGACTGGCTCAAGGGCATGTCCTTCGGCATCTTTCCGCTGCAGGTCAGCACGCCCGGCGACGTCGCGCGCGAGCTCAACATGATTTTCGGCGCCGGCGGCAGCGTGCCGCTGGCCGGCGTGCTGCGCTTCGCGCCGCTCGAGCGGATGAATGCCATCCTCGCCGTGTCGCCGCAGCGCGCCTATCTCGACGAGGCGCGCAAATGGGTCGAGCGGCTCGACAAGGGCGCCGACGAGGATACGCCGCGCCTCTTCGAGTATCACGTGCAGAACAGCCGCGCCGCCGACGTCGCCAAGGTGCTGTCGCAGCTCTTCTCCACCGGCTCGGTGCAGACGGTCGAGCCGCAGACGGCACCGGACAAGGCCTTCACCAGCGCCGTGCAGGCCGGGCAGTCGGCGCTGTCGGCATCGGGGAGCGGCGGCGCGATGCCTGGGCTCTCGGCCTCGCCGCTCGCGCCGGCACCCGGCGGCGCGCCGGCCGCACCGCCGCCGGGTGCCGGCGGATCGGCATCTCCCTCCCCGTCCACTTCGCCGACGCCTTCGCCGGGTTCCGACAGTCAGAGCCAGCCACGGCCGCAATCGCCGGGGCTGGCTGCGGCGCTGGGCAGCGCGCTGGGCGCCGCGGGCGGCGGCGAGCCGTTCCGCCTGCCGCAGGTGCGCATCGTCGCCGACGAGAAGAACAACACGCTGGTGATCTTCGCCCGGCCGCGCGAATACCGGATGATCGAGGACGCGCTCAAGCGGCTCGACGTGGTGCCGCTGCAGGTGCTGATCGAGGCGACCATCGCCGAGGTGACGCTCAACGACGATCTGAGCTACGGCACGCAATGGTTCTTCCACAAGGCCAGCAACACCGCGACCCTCACGCAGGGGACGACGGGCGGGGTGCCGGGACAGGTCTTTCCCGGCTTCAACTACGCCTTCCTGACCGGCCCCGCCAATGTCGTGCTGAGCGCGCTTGCCGCGGTGACCGACGTCAACGTCGTCTCCGCGCCGCAGCTCCTGGTGCTCGACCATCACGTCGCAACGCTGCAGGTCGGCGACGAGGTGCCGGTGCCCACGGCGCAGATTCAGAGCACCATCACCACCGGCGCACCGCTGGTCAACACCATCCAGTACGTCAATACCGGCGTCATCCTCACCGTCTCGCCGCGGGTCAACGTCAACGGCGTCATCACCCTCGACATCTCGCAGCAGGTAAGCAACGTCTCGACCACGGCGGCCGCCTCCGCCCTCAATGCGCCGACGATCAGCCAGCGGCTGGTCGACACTTCGGTGACTGTGCTCGACGGACAGACGGTGGCGCTGGGCGGCCTCATCACCGAGACGCGCACGGTGAGCAATACCGGCGTACCGGTGTTGATGGACCTGCCGTACCTGGGCAGCCTGTTCGGCACCAAGCAGGACCAGAAGGCGCGCACCGAACTCCTGGTCCTGCTATCGCCGCGCGTGGTGCACGACGCGGCCGAGGCGCGCGCCATCACCGAGGAGCTGCGCAGCCGCCTGCACACCATCGCACCTGATATCGGGCGCCGCCCGTGATGGGCCGCGGCGAGCGCGGCTTCGCGCTGCTGCTGGTCATCTGGGTGCTGGCGATCCTCTCGGTGCTGGCGGCCGGGTTCGCCGCCGGCACGCGCAGCCAGACGCGGCTGGCGCGCAATCTGCTGGATGCCGCCCGCGCCCGCGCGCTGGCCGAGGCAGGGATCGCCCGCGCCGCCTCGGCGCTGCTGCAGACCGACCCGCGGGCGCGCTGGCGCGCCGACGGCACGCCTTATCCGATGCGGTTCGCCGGCGGCGACATCCGCATCCGCATCGAGGACGAGGACGGCAAGATCGACCTCAATCTCGGTCCGACGGAGCTGCTGGCGGGGCTGTGTGGCGAGCTCGGCATCGACGACGCCACCTGCGCCGCGCTGGTCGAGGGCGTGGCCGAGCGCCGCCGCGCCGCGGCGCCGCCCGAGTCTCCCGATCCTCAGGGGCTGCGCATCGGCGGACCGCCGCCGCCGCCGCCCGATCGCCAAGCGGCCGCCTTCACCACCGTGGAGGAGTTGCGGCAGATCCCGGCGGTCGACGCCGCGACCTTCGCCCGGCTGCGCCCCTTCATCACCGTCTACGGACAGAACGCGCGCATCGACCCGGCGGTGGCGCCGCGCGAGGTGCTGCTGGCCATCCCGGGCGTCGACACCGGCGCGGTCGAGCGGCTGCTGGCGACGCGCGGCGGCGCCGGCTCCGCGCTCGCCGCGCCGCCGACGCTCGCCGGCGCCGATGCCTATATCGCGCCGGGCCAGATGCACGCCGCCACCATCATCGCCGAGGCGCGCATCCCGGACGGCGCCGCCTTCACGCGGCGCAGCGTCATCGCGCTCACCGGCCAGCCGCTCGCCCCGGTCCAGGTGCTGGAGTGGCGGCAGGAGCTCGACGCCGGCGACGCGCCGGCGCGTTAGCATCGCGCCGCCGCTTGGGCGATCTCATCCGCGCGGCGGCGGCGGGCGCTTCGTGCCGGAGCCGGCGGCGCGGTCCCTGAGCCTCAGCTCGACCTCGCTCGCGCCGTGCTGCAGCGTGATGCGGTCGGGCAGGATCGACAGCAGGGTCCAGCCCTCGACCGCCTGCCCCTCCTTGAGGCGCGCGATCTCGACGGGATGGCCGTGCTGGATCAGCACCGCCTTGTCGTCGGGAGCGAGGACGATGCCGAGCAGCACGAAGCTGCCGGACTTGCCGAGCAGATCCTGGCCGACCTCAGGCGGCGGCGGCTGGCGGCTCGCCGAGAAGAGCGGGCGCTGCATCACCTCGGCATAGGCGGCGAGCGCCGGCAGCTTGACGGCGGCCGGCGGCGCCGGCGGCGCAGCACGCGATGGCGCGGCGGCGGGCGGTGCCGGCGGCATCGCCTCCCCGGCGTCGGCAAGCTCGAGCGCGACGAGCGCGGCCAGCATGCCGCACAGGAGCGCCGGCAGCAGCACCGTCGCGTGCCGGCCGGTGAGAGCCGAGGCGGCGCCGGCGCCAAATCCGCGAAGAGCAGCGCGCCGGCCCGCTGCAGCCTGCCTCATCGCGCCACCGCCGACGGCTCGCGCGACGCCACCGCCTCGCGCGCCGGCGGCTTGCCGCCGCGCATATAGCCGTAGACGTCGAAGCGGACGTCGAGCGGTGGGTCGGGGTTGGCGCGCTCGCGGTGCCGGTCGCCGCCGACATGGGCGCGCAAGTCGACATTGTCGACGAACAGCAGCGGCGAGGCGGTCTCGATGCCATAGAGCACGCGCTGCGCCGCGGCGGTATCGAGCGTCATCTGCACGCGCAGCGCGATCCGCCGGTATTTCCCCTCCTCCTGCACCGGCAGCACCTGCGTGCTCTTGAGCTCGCCCTGCGCGGCTTCGACCAGCGCCTTGAGCCGATTCTGGATCTGCGCCGCGACCAGCGCCTCGTTGGTGCCTTGCAGAAAGCCCTCCGACGCGGCCTGACGCCGGCGCAGCGCCGCGAGCTCGGCGCGCCGCCGCGGCAATTCGGCCGCGACGCGGCGGAAGCGGGCGAGCGCCGCCGCGTCGTCGGCGATCGACCGGCGCGTCGCCTGATAGTCGTCGAGCAGCGGCTGCAGCGCGGCAAGATGGACGAGCCCGATGGCGCCGAGCAGGATCAACACGGCAAGCACCCGGGTCGCCGCTGGCGGCAGCGTCCTCATGGAGCGCCCCGCGGCAGCAGGCGCGCCGCGATGTTGAACTGCTCGCGCTGTACCCGCTGGTCCTGCACGACCGGCGAGCGGAAGGCGGCGTTGGCGAAGCGCTGCGACTGATCGACCAGGCCGAGCACGCCCGAGGCCGACGCGGCGTAGCCGGTCAGGCGCACCTCGCCGCCGGCGATTTCAAGCTCGCTGAGCCAGGTGTCGTCGGGCAGGAGATGGGTGAGGGTGAAGAGAATCTCGGAGGCCGACGGCGCCTGGCGCTTGCGCGCGTCGAGAAAGCCGCCCTCCTGGATCTCAGCGTCGATCTGCTGCTGCAGCCGCAGGCTCTCCGCCGCCGCCTGCCGGTTCTCGGCGAGCGCCGCGGCCAGCGCGGCCGCGCCCAGATGCGCCTGCAGCAGCGGGATCAGCAGCGCCGTGCCGGCGAGCAGCGCCGCCAGCAGCCCGAGCCCGGCCGGCACGACGCGCGGCAGCCGGCCGGCCAGGCGCCGCGTCGCGGCCGGCAGCAGGTTGCCGGAAGGCGGTTCGCTCGCGACCTCGACGCGATCGGGGGCGAGGCCGAGGCGCCGAGCCGCCGCCATCGCCTCGTCGACCAGACGGCGCGGCACCACCGTCAACTGCACCGCCAGACGCTTCCCCGCCACGTCCCGGCGCAGCACGCGCTGGCTGCAATAGACCTCGCCGGCCTTGAACGGCGTGCGCCGATCGAGTTCGAAGCCCACGACCTCGGCGAGATTGGCCTCGGCGGCCAATGGCAGACTGATCTCGGTGCCGAGCGCCGAGTCTGCCGGCAGCGACACCGCGGCCGGACAGCGCCTGAGGCGCGCCGGCAGCGCCGCCAGCGCGGCGCGCGCAGCCTCCTGCCGCGCCGGATCGAGATCGACCCGCGCCAGCGTCTCCACCCGGCCGCCGCCGCGATGGACGAGTTCGGCGCCGCCCTCGCCCAGCACCAGCACCAGCCGCCCGCGCCGGCCGGCCAGTCCCTGGCGCCAGCGCGCCGGCACCAACGCCGCGATCTCGCCGCTCCACCAGCGCCAGGCGGCCAGCAGCGAAGGCAACAGAGCCGTGGGAGAAAAATGCATCGCGAGCGGACGCTGCCGAAGATGACCGGGCTCAGAATGGCCGATCCGCATGACGGAACGGTGTTGGTTCGATGACAGATCGGCGCCGGCAACGGTCACGGCGCGCGCCAGGGCGGCGGCGCAGCGCGCAGCGCGATGAGCAGCGCCGGCGCCTGTCGGCCATCGGCGAAGCCGATCCGCAGGCGCATCAGCGCGGGCAGCACGGCCGCATCCTGCCAGCGATCGTGCCAAGCCGGGGCATCGCCCTCGGCGAGCGCGCCGAAATAGGCGAAATCGACCGACGACACCCGATCCAGCAGCACCGAGCGCAGCGCGGCGCCCGCCTCGCCGCCGTCGCTGCGCACCAGGCGACCGGTCAACACCAGGCGGCCACCGCCGGGGCCGTGCTCGAGGGCGAGGCGCAGCACGTGCCAGCCCCCCGCCGCCAGCGGCGCCGGCGGCGACGCGACGAATTCGACGCTGCCGCCGTCGCCCGCGAAGGCGACCACCTTGCCGCCGTCGCCGGTGGTCTTTTCGAGCGCCTGCGCATCGGCGATCTCGTTGCGCAGGAAGCCCGAGGCGGCGGCGATCTCGGCCGACCGATCGAGCCGCGCCGTTCCCGCCTGGGTCGCGCGCATGCCGAAGCGCAACCCGCCGAACAGCGCCACCGACAGCAGCGCGAACAGCGTCACCGCCACCAGCAGCTCGAGCAGCGTGAAGCCTGCCGAGCGCGCCGCCGGACCGGTCATTGCGGCGGCCCCAGGCGCAAGGTGCTGAGGGTCAGCGCGCGCCCCCGCCGCCCTTCCCGCCAGGAAACGGTGGCGCCGATGCGATAGAGCACGAGATACTGGCCCGCCTCGGCGTCGTCTGTCGGCCGATAACGCTCGACCGTGGCATGAATGCGGAAGGGGCCGTCGACCAGCTCCGCGCTCTCGCCCTCGACCAGCGGCGACACCACGCCCACCGCGTCGAGCGTCGACTCCGCCAGGATCGTCGCCCGCGTATAGAGTTCGGAGCGCTCGCCGGCGCCGAGGCTCAGGGCGAGGATGCGCAACAGCGCCACCAGCAGCAGCGCCGCGATGGCGAACGCCACCAGCACCTCGATGAGCGTGAAGCCGCGCTCAGCGTTCGGCAGGGTCGAGGGCGACCCGGCCGGTAAGCCAATCCACCGTGACATCGGTCCGTCTTTCGCCGCTGAGCAGGGTCAGCCGTCCGCCGGTGGAACTGCCATCGGCAAAGAAGCGGATGGCGCCGCTGGGCGCCGCATGCGCTTCGTCGCCGGCGGCGAGCGCAAGGCCAAGGCTCGGCGGCAGCGAGCGCGCCTGGCCGCCGCCGGCGCGGAAGCGATGGGCAGCGTCGAGGGTGAAGCTCGCGCTGCGACCGTCGCGGATCGCGAGGCTGCGCGTCTCCCGCAGCGCCGCCGCCAGTTCGCGGGCGGCGGCGTCGAGCTCGGCTCGCCCCTGGCTGCCGGCGAGCAGCGGCGGCATCACCGCCATCACCAGCGCCAGGATCGCCAGCACCACCAGCATCTCCACCAGCGTGAAGCCGGCGCGCGTCGGCGTCACCAATTGGCGACGTCCTGGTTCTCGCCGCTGCCGCCCGGGGCATTGTCGGCACCGAGCGTGTAGAGATCGTACTCGCCATGCTCGCCCGGCGAGCGATAGATGTAGGGGCGGCCCCATGGATCGAGCGGCGCCTTGCGCTGCTTCAGGTAGGGGCCGCGCCAGAGATCGGCGCCCGGCGGCGCCTCGACCAGCGCCAGCAGGCCTTCCTCCTGCGTCGGGTAGTGCTGCATGTCGAGGCGGTAGAGATCGAGCGCATTGCCCAGCGTCTGGATCTCGATACGCGCGGTGTCGGTCTTGGCGCGGCCGAGATATTTCAGGACCTGCGGCGTCACCAGCGCCACGATCAGACCGAGTATGGCCAGCACCACCAGCAGCTCGACCAGGGTGAAACCCGCCGCCGCGGGGACCGAACGCGGCAAGCTCCTTTTGTCTGATCGCCGCAACGCGGAACGGGCGGAGAAATTCCTGCGGACCACCAGCACCACCTCTTCCCTCCTTCAGACGGCAAGCTCGTAGACGCTCAGCACGGCGGTGAGGATGGAGCCGATGACCAGCGCCACGACGATGCCGAGCAGCACGGTGATCCCCGGCACCAGCAATGCCAGCAGGCGTTCGACGCTGCGGCCGACCTCCTCGTCGAAGATCTCCGCCGTCTTGATCAGCATCTCCTCGAGCCGCGCCGTCTCCTCGCCGACACGGATGAGCTGGATGGCGAGCGCCGGCATCGCCTTGCTGCGCGACAGCGGCTCGGCAAGGCTCTTGCCCTCTTTGAGGCTGTCGGCGACTGCGCCGACCGCCTCGGCGATGACCGCGTTGCGCAGCGTCTCCTGCGTCACCGCCAGCGCCGGCAGCGGCGAGACGCCGTTCTTGAGCAGCGTCCCCAGCGTCCGGGCAAAGCGCGCGACCTCGGATTTGGCGATGAGGTCGCCGAGCAGCGGCAGGCGTAGTAGGCGCCGGTCCCAGCGCCGGCGCGCCTCGCGGCCGCGCAGCCGGTGCGCAAACAGCATGCCGGCCAGCGCGAGCGCCAGCACCGGCGCCCAGCCATAGCTCTGCAAGAAGTCGCTGACCGCGAGCACCGCGCGGGCGGCAAAGGGCAGCGCCGTTCCGGCATCCTCGAAGAGCGGGCGAAAGCGCGGGATGACGAAGCCGAACAGCACGCCGACCGATCCCAGACCGGTGGCGAGCACGACCGCGGGATAGATCAGCGCCGAGACGACTTTCTGCCGCGCCGCCTCGGACTTCTCGAGGAACTCGGCAAGCTGGCGCAAGGTGGCGTCGAGCGAGGCGCCGGCCTCGCCGGCCCGGACCATGCCGACATAGAAGCGCGGGAACACCGAAGGCTGCGCCGCCAGCGCGTCGGCGAGCGCGGCGCCGCCGCGCACCTTGTCCAACACCGCGCCGAGACAGTCGCGCTCGGCCGCGCGCGCCGCCATGCCCTGCGCCAGCTCGAGAGCGCGGTCGAGCGACAGGCCGGCATGGAGCAAGGTGGCAAGCTGCTGCGTCACCAGCGGCAGGTTACGCAGCGCCCGCGCCCGGCCCGGCTTCCATTCCCAGGCGAGCAGCCGCGCCACGCCGCCGCGCGCCGCCTCGGCGCGGATCGGCACATGGCCGAGACGCTGCAGCCGCTCGATCACCGCCGCCCTGGTCTCCGCCTCCATCTCGCCGGCGACCGGCTCGCCCGCGGCGGAGACCGCCTCGTAGCGAAAGCGCATCATCCGCCGACGTCCCGCGTGACGCGCAGCACCTCCTCGAGCGAGGTGGCGCCGATCAGCGCCTTGCGCAGCCCGTCCTCGTACATCGAGCGCATGCCTTGCGCCGCGCCGGCGCGATGGATCTCGCCCGCCTCGGCATGGCGCAGCACCAGCCGGCGGACGGCGTCGCTCATCACCAGCAGCTCCAGCACCGCGATGCGGCCGCGATAGCCGGTGCCGCGACACGCCTCGCAGCCGCGCGGGCGATGCAGCACGACTTCGCCGCCGGCCTCCGCCAAGCGCAGCTGCGCCACCAGCTCCGGCAGCGCGACATAGGGCTCGCGGCAAGCCTCGCAGAGCTTGCGCACCAGGCGCTGCGCCAGCACGCCGGTCAGCGTCGAGGTCACGAGGTAGTCCTCGACCCCCATGTCGAGCAGCCGCGTCACGGTGGCGGCGGCGCTGTTGGTATGCAGCGTCGACAGCACGAGATGGCCGGTCAGCGCCGCCTGGATGCCGATCTGCGCGGTCTCGAGGTCGCGCATCTCGCCGATCATGACGATGTCGGGATCCTGGCGCAGGATGGAGCGCAGCACATGGGCGAAGGTCAGCCCGATCTGCGGCTTCACCTGGATCTGGTTGACCCCCTCGAGCTGGTATTCGACGGGATCCTCGACGGTGAAGAGCTTCTTCTCCGGCGCGTTCAGCCGCTGCAGGCAGGTATAGAGCGTCGTCGTCTTGCCGCTGCCGGTCGGGCCGGTGACCAGCAGGATGCCCTGCGGCTGGTCGAGCACGGCGAGGAAGGGCGCCACGGACTCATCGAGGAAACCCAGGCCGGCGAGATCGGCCACCAGGCTGGCGCGGTCGAGGATGCGCATCACCACGCTTTCGCCGTGCAGCGTCGGAGCGGTCGAGACGCGCAGGTCGAACTCGCGGCCCTGCACCGCGATGCGGATGCGGCCGTCCTGCGGCAGGCGGCGCTCGGCGATGTTGAGCCGCGCCATGATCTTGATGCGCGAGATGATCGCCGGCTTGTGGCGCTGCGGCGGCGCCGGCATCTCCCGCAGGATGCCGTCGACGCGGTAGCGGATGGCCAGACGGTTCTGGAACGGCTCGATATGGATGTCGGAGGCGCGGCTCTCGACCGCGCGGGCGATGAGATGATTGACCAGCCGGATGACCGGGCCCTCGCTGGCGAGGTCGCGCAGCCGGTCGACATCCTCGGTCAGCTCCTCGTCGCCGACCAGCTCCGCCTCGGCGCGGTCGACGATGGTGCCGAGCGCACTCTGCTCGGCCTCGTAGAGCCGGGCATGGGCGGCCTCGATCTCCGAGGGCACCGCCACGCGCCGCAGCACCGTGCGGCCGCTCGCCATCGCCACCGCGCGCTCGGCGAAGAGGTCGAGCGGATCGACCATGGCGAGCGCCAGCCCGTCGGGCGTATCGGCGAGCGGCAGCACCCCGGCCTGCTTCAGGAATTTCCGGCTGATGCGGTCGTCGAGCACCGGCGCGTCGGGGAACTCGGCGGGGACGACGACGGCAAGGCCGAGCTCGCCCGCCAGCGCCTCGGCGACGTCGCGCTCGCCGGTGAGCCCGAGCTTGATCAGCAGCGATTCGAGCCGCTCCTCACTGCTCGCCTGCAAGCGCAGGATGCGATCGAGCGCCGCCGCTTCGAGCTTTCCCGCCTCGATCAGCCGAGCGGCCAACGACCGCTCGAACGGCTTGCGATCGACTTCATTCCCCAGCATGACGCGGGGGACGCTAGCACGCGAGTTTGAAGCTTATGTGACGCCCGGGCAGCCCGGCCGGCGGAAGAAACCTACCGCCCCGCCGCGTCCAGCCCGCCGCGCTCGACGATGAAGCCGGCGATCTCGGCGACGCCCTGGTTTTCCTTGAGATTGGTGAAGAGGAAGGGTCGTTCGCCGCGCATCTTGCGGGCGTCGCGATCCATCACCTCGAGGCTGGCGCCGACCAGCGGCGCCAGGTCGATCTTGTTGATCACCAGGAGATCGGAGCGCGTGATCCCCGGCCCGCCCTTGCGCGGGATCTTGTCGCCGGCCGAGACGTCGATGACGTAGAGCGTGAGATCGGCGAGCTCCGGGCTGAAGGTCGCGGCGAGGTTGTCGCCGCCGGATTCGACGAAGACGAGGTCGAGGCGCGGAAAGCGCCGGCTCATCTCGGCGACGGCGGCGAGGTTGATCGAGGCGTCCTCGCGGATCGCGGTATGGGGACAGCCACCGGTCTCGACGCCGGTGATGCGCTCCGGCGCGAGCGCGCCCGAGCGGGTCAGGAACTGCGCATCCTCCTTGGTGTAGATGTCGTTGGTGACGACGGCGATGTCGTAGCGCCCGCGCATGTGCTTGCACAGGCGATCGACCAGCGCGGTCTTGCCCGAGCCGACGGGGCCGCCGATGCCGACGCGGAGCGGACCATGAGGAGAACGGGTCATGAGCGGAAGAGCCTCGTATATTGGGTTTCGTGTCGCATCGAGCACCAGTCGATGAGCGGTGCGGCAGTGCCGATCTCGTCGAGCGGCGAGGCCGGCACACTCGCCGCCGTTGCCGCGACCACTCCTTCGAGCGCGGCGATCACCGCCTGCCCGTCGGTCTGGCCCAGCGGGATGAGCCGCTGGCCGGCGGAGACCAGAGATCCCGAGAAGGCGTGGAGATAGGCCGTCAGCGTCGCGGCGAGCGGCACGCCCTGCGCCGCCGCGGCGACACCCACCGCGACTGGCAACGACGCCTCGCCGCGATGGCGTAGCGCCAGCGCGTCGAGCAGCGGGTGCGGCCAGGCGGCGCGGGTGGCGGTGAGGAAGGCGGCGCCCTGCTGGCGGCTTTCCAGCGCGGTCTCGGCGCTGCCGCGCCAAGCGAAGGCGAGCGTCGCCACCTCGTCGAGCACCGCGCCGTCGCCCGCCTCGGCGGCGCGCCACGCCGCGGCGAGCAGCGCGCCGTCGCTCCTGCCGGCGCCGGCGCCGACCGCGGCCGCGACCCAGTCGCGCAGGCCGTCGCGGTCGCGCACCAGCCCCGCCTCGACCGCATATTCGAGCCCGTGGCTGTAGCTGAAGGCGCCGAGCGGATAGCTCGGCGACAGCCAGGTCATCAGGCGATAGAGCGCGGCCTCAGTGGTCATGATGACGATGGCCGCCGGGTGCCGGCTCGTAGGCGCCGGGCTCCGGGGAAAAGGGCGCGTCCAGCCGGCGCAATCGGGCGCCGAGGCCCTCGAGCATGGCGGCGATGACATGGTCGTCGCGGATGAGCAGGCGGCCGTGCTCGATTTGCGCCGGCAGATGGCGGTTGCCGATATGCCAGGCGAGCCGCGCCAGCCGCTCCGGGCTCGCCGCCGTCACCTCGATCAGCGGCTCCGGCGCCGCCTTCACCGCCAGCCAGGTGCCGTCTGACAGCGCCAGCCCGTCGCCCTCGGCCAGCAGCCCGGCGCGCGGCAGGTCGAGCAGGAAGGCCTCGCCCGCGTCGCTCTGAAGCCGCAGCCGGCGGCGATGGCGGTCGTCATAGCCCAAGGTCACGGTACCGCGCGCCGCCTCGCCCGGCCACCGCCCCGCCGGTTCGACGCGTTCGGCTCTAAGCATGGGCGGTCCGGATTTTCCCTCTCCCCCATCGGAGGAGAGGGGAAAAAAGAAGAAGGTCGGCGCGGCGCTGTGCCATCGTGCTCAGAATAGGAAATAGCGCTGCGCCATGGACAGCACCTCGGCCGGCTCGCAGGTGAGCAGCTCGCCATCCGCGCGCACCTCGTAGGTCTCGGCATCGACCTCGATATGCGGCGTCTTGTCGTTGTGCACCATGCTCTTCTTGGAGATGCCGCCGCGGGTGTTCTCAACCGCAAGCAGCGGCTTGGCGAGGCCGAGCCTGGCGGCGAGGTCGGACGCCGCGGCGGCGGCGCTGACGAAGCTCACGGAACTCGCGGCGAGCGCGCGGCCGAAGGCGGCGAACATCGGCCGGTAATGCACCGGCTGCGGCGTCGGGATCGAGGCGTTGGGATCGCCCATCGGCGCCGCGGCGATGCTGCCGCATTTCAGCACCATCTCCGGCTTGACGCCGAAAAACGCCGGCTGCCAGAGCACGAGATCGGCGAGCTTGCCCGGCTCGACGGATCCCACATGCCGGGCGATGCCCTGGGCGATGGCGGGATTGATGGTGTATTTCGCGACGTAGCGCTTGGCGCGGAAATTGTCGTTCTCGCCGCGCTCTTCCGGCAGGCGGCCGCGCTGGCGCTTCATCTTGTCGGCGGTCTGCCAGGTGCGGATGACGACCTCGCCGACGCGGCCCATCGCCTGGCTGTCGGAGGAGATCATCGAGAAGGCGCCGAGGTCGTGCAGGATGTCCTCGGCGGCGATGGTCTCCTTGCGGATGCGGCTTTCGGCAAAGGCCACGTCCTCCGGGATCCTGCCATCCAAATGATGGCACACCATCAGCATGTCGAGATGCTCGTCGAGCGTGTTGACGGTGTAGGGGCGCGTCGGGTTGGTCGAGGAGGGCAGCACGTTCATCTCGCCGCAGACGCGGATGATGTCGGGGGCATGACCGCCGCCGGCGCCCTCGGTGTGGAAGGCGTGGATGGTGCGGCCCTTGAAGGCGCCGATCGTGTTCTCGACGAAGCCGGATTCGTTGAGCGTGTCGGTATGGATTGCGACCTGCACGTCGTAGCGGTCGGCGACGTGCAGGCAATTGTCGATCGCCGCCGGCGTCGTCCCCCAATCCTCATGCAGCTTGAGGGCGCAGGCGCCGGCCTCGATCTGCTCGACAAGCCCCTGCGGCCGGCTGGCATTGCCCTTGCCGAAGAGGCCGATATTCATCGGGAAGGCCTCGATCGCCTGCAGCATGCGCGCGATGTGCCACGGCCCCGGCGTGCAGGTGGTCGCCGAGGTGCCGGCGGCGGGCCCGGTGCCGCCGCCCATCATGGTGGTGACGCCGGAATAGAGCGCCTCCTCGATCTGCTGCGGACAGATCATGTGGATATGGACGTCGATGCCGCCGGCGGTGACGATGCGCCCCTCGCCGGCGATCGCCTCGGTGCCGGGGCCGATGACGATGTCGACCCCCGGCTGGACGTCGGGATTGCCGGCCTTGCCGATGGCGGCGATGCGCCCGTCCTTGATGCCGATATCGGCCTTGACGATACCCCAATGGTCGAGGATCAGCGCGTTGGTGATGACGGTGTCGACGGCGCCCTCGGCGCGGCTCTTCTGGCTCTGGCCCATGCCGTCGCGGATCACCTTGCCGCCGCCGAACTTCACCTCCTCGCCGTAAAGCGTGCGGTCCTGCTCGACCTCGATGAAGAGCTCGGTATCGGCGAGGCGGATGCGATCGCCGATGGTGGGGCCGAACATGCCGGCATAGGCGGCGCGGCTCAGACGGATGCTCATGGTTCAGCCTCCCAGCGCGCCGTTGATCGCGGCATTGAAGCCGTGGACGATGCGCGCGCCGCCATAGGCGACGAGCCGCACGCCGCGCGTCTGTCCGGGCTCGAAGCGCACCGCCGTACCGGCGGGAATGTCGAGGCGGAATCCGCGCGCCTTGGCGCGGTCGAAAGCGAGCGCGGCGTTGGTCTCGAAGAAATGAAAATGCGAACCGACCTGGATCGGACGGTCGCCGGTATTGGCGACCTCGATCTCGACCGTCGGGCGGCCGGCGTTGAGTTCGATCTCGCCGCTCGCGGTGATGATTTCGCCGGGGATCATGGGCTTGCCTCCTCAGCGGATCGGCTGATGCACGGTGACGAGCTTGGTGCCGTCGGGAAACGTCGCCTCGACCTGGATCTCGTGGATCATCTCGGCCACCCCCTCCATCACCTGTCCGCGTGTCACCACCGCGGCGCCGTCGCGCATCAGCTCGGCCACCGAGCGGCCGTCGCGCGCGCCCTCGACGACGTAATCGGTGATCAGCGCCACCGCCTCGGGATGGTTGAGCTTGACCCCGCGCTCGAGCCGCCGGCGCGCCACCGCCGCCGCCATGGCGACCAACAGCTTGTCCTTCTCGCGTGGCGTCAGGTTCATGTTCCCTCCCCTCCCTCAGCTGTGCCAGAGCCGCGGCAGCGCCGCCGGCAGTCCGGCCGCCGCCTGGCGCAGACCCGCGACATAGCGCGTGAGCGCGCGGCGCACCATCTCCGGCCGAGGGGCCAGGAAGCGCGCCAGCAGCACGCCATTGACCAGCGTCGCCGCCCCGTCCCCCGCCTCGGCGAGATCGCGCGCCGGCATCAGCAGCGCCGCCGCATCCTCGCCGACATAGACCGCCGTGGCCAGCGCGAGCGCGCCGCCGAAGCCCGCGGCGGAAGCGAGCCTTGCCCCGACATCGCCGTCGAGCCGCAGCGCGTCCGCCCAGACGAGCTTACCGCCGAGGCTGAGCCGCCAGCTCTCGTGCAGCAGCCCACGGATGAAGCGCTCGCCGCGCGCGGCGCGTCCGAACACCACGGTCTCGGCGGCGAGCAGCCGAGCGCCCGGCGCCAGATCGGCGGCGATACGGCGCACCAGCCGGGCGCCGTCGAACAGGATCGTCTCCTGCGGCAGCCATTCAAGCCACGCGCCTTCGCCGGCGGCGAGGCTCACCGTCACGGTGGCGTCGGGCCCGAGCGAGCGATAGACCTTCTCCGCCGCCGCGGTGGCGACCACCGCCCGCGCGCCCTCCTCGAGCGTCACCGACAGGGCGAGACGGTCGCCGCCGGCGAGCCCGCCCGAGGTGGTGAGCAACGCCGCCACCGGCAGATCGCCGGGCTCCGGCAGGGGAAAGAGCACGCGGCAGGGCGTGCGCTGGTAGAGACGCAACAGGCCGCGCCGGCCGAAGACGATCTCGGCCGCGCCGTCGCCGCGCTGCAACCGGGGCTGCGGGGCGGGTGATAATTCCGGCGCCTCATACCGTGAGGTAGCGACGGACATCGCTTTCCACCATGTCGTGGGCGTCGCCGGACAATACCACCTCTCCGCGCTCCATGACGACATAGCGATGGGCCAGCGCACGGGCGAACTCGAAATACTGCTCGACCAGCAGGATGGCCATGTCGCCGCGCGCGGCAAGGTCGCGAATGACCCGCTCGATCTCCTTGATGATCGAGGGCTGGATGCCCTCGGTGGGCTCGTCGAGGATGAGTAGCCGCGGTCCCGTGACCAGCGCCCGGGCGATGGCGAGCTGCTGCTGCTGCCCGCCCGAGAGGTCGCCGCCGCGCCGGCGCAACATGTCGCGCAGCACCGGGAAGAGCGAGAATATCTCGTCGGGCAGCCGCCGCTTCTGCCGCGGCAGCGGCGCGAGCCCGGTCTCGAGATTCTCCTGTACGGTGAGGCGCGGGAAGATCTCGCGGCCCTGCGGCACCAGTGCCACGCCGCGACGCGCGCGCTCGTCGGGCCTGAGCCCGGTGATGTCCTGGCCTTCCCAGGTGATGCGCCCGGCGCGGATCGGCTGCAGCCCGATGATGGCGCGCATCAGGCTGGTCTTGCCGACGCCGTTGCGGCCGAGCACGCAAGTCACCGAGCCCTTCTCGGCGACGACGTTGACCCGCCGCAGGATGTGGCTCGCACCGTAATAGAGGTCGATGTTCTCCGCTGCCAGCATGCTCAACGCCCCAGATACACTTCGATCACCGCCGGCTGGCTCTGCACATGGTCGATCGAGCCGTCGGCCAGCACCGAGCCCTCATGCAGCACCGTGACGCGCGCATTGAGGCTGCGCACGAACTCCATGTCGTGCTCGACGACGATCACGGTGCGCGAGCCCGCCAGCGACAGCACCAGCTCGGCGGTCGCCTCGGTCTCGCGATCGGTCATGCCGGCTACCGGTTCGTCGAGCAGCAACAGGCGCTGATCCTGAATCAGCAGCATGCCGATCTCGAGCCATTGCTTCTGGCCGTGGCTGAGAGCGCCGGCCGCGACGCGCTCGCGGCCGGCGAGCCCGATCATGCGGATGGTCTCGGCAATCTCTTCCCGCTGCCGGCCCGACAGCGCCGCGCCCAGCGTGCGCAGGATGCCGCGCGGGCATTTCTGCGCCAGCTCCAGATTCTCGAAGACGCTGAGGTTCTGGAACACCGTCGGCTTCTGGAACTTGCGGCCGATGCCGAGATTGGCGATCGCCGCCTCGTCGAGCCGGGTCAGATCGGTGCCGCCGTCGAACAGCACGGTGCCGGAATCGGGCCGGGTCTTGCCGGTTATGACGTCCATCATCGTCGTCTTGCCGGCGCCGTTGGGACCGATGACCGAGCGGATCTCGCCGCGTTCGACCAGCAGCGACAGATTGTTGAGCGCCCTGAAACCGTCGAAGCTGACGGTGACGCCGTCGAGATAGAGCAACGCATCGGCATAGGCAGCGTCGGTCATGGCGCTCCCTCCTCGCCCGGCACCGGCGCCGGCGGCGGCGGCCTCGGCCGCAAGCGGAGCTTGCCGGCAAGGCCGAGGATGCCCTGCGGGAAGGCGAGCGTCACCAGGATGAAGAGCGCGCCGAGCACGAAGAGCCAAGCCTCCGGCATCGATCCCGTGAGCCAGGTCTTCGCGAAATTGACCACCACCGCGCCGATCAGCGCGCCGAGCAGCGTGCCGCGGCCGCCGACGGCGACCCAGATCGCGATCTCGATCGAGTTGCCGGGCGAGAATTCGCTGGGGTTGATGATGCCGACCTGCGGCACGTAGAGGGCGCCGGCGATGCCGGCCAGCACGGCCGAGGCGGTGAAGGTGAAGAGCTTGGCATAATCGACGGAGTAGCCGAGGAAGCGCACCCGGCTCTCGGCGTCGCGCAGCGCCAGCAGCAGCCGGCCGAGCTTGGAGCGAGTGATGAAGCGGCAGGCGAGGTAGCCCAGGCCCAGCGCGATCACCGACGCGACATAGAGTCCGCGCCGCGTCGCCGGCGCATGCAGGTCGAAGCCCAGCACGTCCTTGAAGTCGGTGAGGCCGTTATTGCCGCCGAAGCCCATGTCGTTGCGGAAGAAGGCGAGCCACAGCGCATAGGTCAGCGCCTGGGTGATGATCGAGAGATAGACCCCCGTGACGCGCGAGCGAAAGGCGAACCAGCCGAAGACGAAGGCGAGGACTCCCGGCACCAGCACCACCATGACCATGGCAAAGGCGAAATGGTCGAAGCCGTACCAGTACCAGGGCAGCTGCTTCCAATTCAGGAACACCATGAAGTCGGGCAGGATCGGATCGCGATAGACGCCGCGGGTGCCAATCTGGCGCATCAGATACATGCCCATGGCGTAGCCGCCCAGCGCAAAGAAGGCGCCGTGGCCGAGGCTGAGGATGCCGGCATAGCCCCAGACGAGATCGAGGGCGAGCGCCAGCAGCGCGTAGCAGGCGTATTTCCCGAGCAGCGGCACCAGATAGTCCGGGAGCTGCAGCGCCGAACTCGCCGGCAGCGCGTTGAGCAGCGGCACGCCGATGGCGAGCACGGCGCCGACGGCGAGGAACCAGAGCCAACCGCGCGGCGTGAACATTGTGTCGGTGCGGCGCACGGCTCAGCTCTCCGCCGCCCGGCCCTTCAACGCGAACAAGCCGCGCGGCCGCTTCTGGATGAAGAGGATGATCGCCACCAGCACCACCACCTTGCCGAGGACCGCGCCGGCCACCGGCTCCAGCAGCTTGTTGACGATACCGAGGGTCATGGCGCCGGCCAGCGTGCCGAACAGCGAGCCGACGCCGCCGAACACCACCACCATGAAGCTGTCGACGATGTAGATGGTGCCGAGATTGGGACTGACATTGCCGATCTGCGAGAGCGCCACCCCGGCCATGCCGGCGATGCCGGAGCCCAGGCCGAAGGTAAGCGCATCGACCGCCGCGGTGCGGATGCCCATCGCCGCCGACATCTCGCGGTTCTGCGTCACCGCCCGCATATGCAGGCCGAAGGTGGTGCGGCGCAGCACCAGCGCCAGGACGCCGAGCACGACAAAGCAGAAAACCAGGATGGCGATGCGATTCCAAGTGATGGTGGCGCCACCGATGAGCTCGAAGCCGCCGGTCATCCAGGAGGGGTTCGACACCTCCTTGTTGGGCGCGCCGAAGATGGTGCGCACCAGCTGCTGCAGCATCAGGCTCACCCCCCAGGTGGCGAGCAGGGTCTCGAGCGACCGGCCGTAGAGAAAGCGGATGATGCCGCGCTCGAGCGCCACGCCGATCGCGCCGGTGACCAGGAAGGCGGCGGGCACGGCGGCGACGAGGTAGGCGTCGAACCATTGCGGCGGCAGGAAGGCGCGGAAGAGCTGCTGCACCACGAAGGTGGTGTAGGCGCCGAGCATGATCATCTCGCCATGCGCCATGTTGATGACGCCCATCACGCCGAAGGTGATGGCGAGCCCGATGGCGGCGAGCAGCAGGATGCTGCCGAGGCTGATCCCCTCGAAGAAGGTGACGGCGACGCCGATCAGCCGCAGCCGGCCATTGATCGAGCCGAGCGCGGTGTCGATGGCATGCTTGATCTCGGGATCGTCGGACGCGTCGCGCTGGTCGATGAGCAGGCTGCGGATCTGCGGATCGGTCGAAGATGCCAGCGTATTGACCGCGGCGAGGCGCTGCTCCCTGGTGCCGGCGCGCAGCCGGGCGGCGGCGAGCGCCAGCCCCAGCGCCGCCTTGACCTGCGGATCGTGCTCGGCGGCATAGGCCTTCTGCAGCGCGTCGTTGCGCTCGGCCAGCGGATGCTTCAGCGCCTCCTGCGCCGCCGCCAGGCGGTCTTGGGGACGGCCGCCGACCAACGTCAGGCTGCCCAGCGCCGCGTCGATCTCGCTGCGCATCCGGTTGTTGACGCGCACCTTGTCGATGGCGTCGTCGGTCGCCTCGCCGAGGGCGGCACGGTCAACGGGATCGTAGAGCTTGTACTTGTCGTCATCGGGTTCGGCGACGACCAGCTTGTGGTCGGTGGTGGTGTAGAGCGCGCCGTCCTCGAGCGCCTTGAGCACGGGAACCGCCCGGCCGTCGCCGAGCGCACCCAGCGCGCGGATGGCGGCGATCTTGCTGTCGAAATCGTCGGAAGCGAGCTGGCCGACCAGATCTTTCAGGTCGGCGGCGCGCGCCGCTCCGGACAGCGGCGCCAGCGCCAGCAGCGCCAGCAGAAGCACATGAAGGAAACGCGTCATGAGGACCAATCCCCCGAGATTGGTCGGCCGGGCGCGACGATCGGGGTGGCCGCGCCCGGCCGTCTTCACCCTAGTTTACGAGAGACTTGTACTTGGGCTCGGTACAATTCCCGCAAACCCAGGGGAAGGTCCAATCGGCAACCTTGCCCTTGTCCTCGGGCAGGTATGGGCTCCAGGCATCGGCCTTGATCGTATTCTTGGTCTGCCAGACGACCTCGAACTGACCGTTGGGCTGGATCTCGCCGATCATCACCGGCTTCGACAGGTGATGGTTGGTGTTCATCACCGCGGTGAAGCCCGAGGGCGTCTTCACCTTCTGCCCGTACATCGCCTGGCGCACGGCGTTGACGTCGGTGGTGCCGGCCTGCTCCACCGCCTGCGTCCACATCTTGAAGCCGATATATGTCGCTTCCATCGGGTCGTTGGTGACGCGCTTGTCGTTCTTGATGAAGGCGTGCCACTGCTTGATGAAGGCGGTGTTGGTCGGGTTCTTCACCGACTCGAAGTAGTTCCAGGCGGCGAGATGGCCGACCAGGTTCTTGGTGTCGATGCCGGAAAGCTCCTCCTCGCCCACCGAGAAGGCGACCACCGGAATGTCGGAGGCCTTGATGCCCTGATTGGCGAGCTCCTTGTAGAACGGCACGTTGGCGTCGCCGTTGATGGTCGAAACCACCGCCGTCTTCTTCCCGGCCGAGGCGAACTTCTTGATCGCCGCCACCTCGGTCTGCCAGTCGGAGAAGCCGAACGGCGTGTAGTTGATCATGATGTCGCTGGCGGCCACGCCCTTCGACTTCAGGAACGCCTCGAGGATCTTGTTGGTGGTGCGGGGATAGACGTAATCGGTGCCTTCGAGCACCCAGCGCTTCACGTCGCCGCCTTCCTTGCTCATGAGATATTCGACGGCGGGGATCGCCTGCTGATTGGGCGCGGCGCCGGTATAGAAGACGTTGTTGGAGCTCTCCTCGCCCTCGTACTGGACGGGATAGAACAGCAGGCCGTTCAGCTCCTCGAATACCGGCAGCACCGATTTGCGCGACACCGAGGTCCAGCAGCCGAACACCACCGCGACCTTGTCCTTCTGCAGCAGCTCGCGCGCCTTCTCGGCGAAGAGCGGCCAGTTGGACGCGGGATCGACCACCACCGCCTCGACCTTCTTGCCCAGCAGGCCGCCATGCTTGTTGATGTCGTCCACCATCATCAGCACGGTGTCCTTGAGCGTCGTCTCGCTGATCGCCATCGTGCCGGAGAGCGAATGCAGCACGCCGACCTTGATCGTGTCCTGCGCCTGCGCCGGCACCAGCGCCGCCGACGCGGCCAAGCTGCCGGCCACCGCCAGCGCCTTCACAATGTTCCGCGATGTCATAGGGCCTTCCCCTTCTCCTGATTGGCATGACAACAGCCATGCCCCCTCGAACATCAATGGCAAGAACCGGGCCACGACCGAACTTGCCAGCGGTTTCAAGGGCTTCGACGGCGTCGGGAAGGTCGGCGCTGAAGGCGGTCCGGCGAATTGGCGGACCGAATGATTAGTTTTTCAGCACCCGGCCCATAAATTAATCTTGCGCGGCCCTGATCAATTCGAAATCACATCGCACAGATATTGATCACACCTCCTATTGCTCCGCCGCTTCGCCCCGCGAAACAGCGAGCTCTTCCCTGGCATATAGCTTGCACTTAGTCTTTCGCAGGCACCGGTGGTGTTGGTGCGCGGTTTCCGTTCGAGACACCCTCGGAGGGCCGCTGCGCCGAACCAGGGACAGAGGGGGAGAGAGTGCCGAAGCGTCGGAGCCGCTCCGCAGGGGGACGACATCGCGATCATCGCGCTCGCCGAACGGGTGCCAGGTCGGGCCGCAAGGGCGACGCCGCTTGCCCGCCGACCATGGCTCTCCCGCGTTCAGCGGTCACCACCCATGGACGATATCTCCTCGACGAGGTTCTTTACGGCGCCGGTGTTGCGCGACCGATAGTGGACGACGAACAATCAACGAAGAGAGAGAGGAAAATGAAAGCTTGTAGCAATGCCAATACCGTCCGCGTCCTCCTGGCGCTGGGCCTTGGCGTCGGTGCGAGCCTGCCGGCACGCGCCGACGAGCCGGCGGCACCCGCTCCGGCGGCACCCGCCGCGCCGACGTCCAACGCGATGACGAGCCCGGCGATGACGGGGCCGCTCGCCGCCAATCCCAACCCGTTCAAATTCGATGCCGGGCCGCTCGGGCCGGTCTACGTGACCGGCATCCTCAGCGGCCTCGGCATGGCGCAGAGCAACCCGACGGCGGCCGACAAGACCGATCGCTTCGATATCAGCAACGGCCAGGTCGTCCTGCAGAACACGACCGGCCTCGTGCAGTTCTATGCGCAGGCCGGCGCCTACTCGATCCCGGCGCTCGGCACGGCCTATGTCCCGGCCAGCAGAGCCAACAATCTCTTGTACGGACCGTTGCCCGAGGGCTATCTCAAGCTGGCGCCGAGCGACAGCTTCTCGATCCAGGCCGGGAAACTGCCGACGCTGATCGGCGCGGAATACACCTTCACCTTCGAGAACATGAACATCGAACGCGGGCTCTTGTGGAACCAGGAGCCGGCGATCAGCGACGGCGTGCAAGGCAACTACACGGTCGGACCGCTCGCCTTCTCCGTCTCGCTCAACGACGGATACTACTCCGGCGACTACAACTGGCTGACCGGCTCGGTCACCTGGACGATCGACGGCAGCAATACCCTCAGCGTGGTCGGCGGCGGCAATTTTGGGCAAACCGGCACGTCGACCTACGCCACCCCGGTGGCGCAGAACAACGGCTCGATCTTGAACGTCATCTACACCTACAACGCGGCGCCGTGGACGATCACGCCCTACTTCCAGTACACCAACGTGCCGAAAGACCCGACCCTCGGCTGGACGCGTGACGCACAGACCTATGGCGGCGCGGTGCTCGCGAGCTACGCCTTCACCGACACCTTCAGCCTCGCCGGCCGGGCGGAGGTCATCGGCTCGAGCGGGAGCGCAACGGACGGCGCGCCCAATCTCATCTACGGGCCGGGCAGTTCGGCCTGGTCGCTGACGCTGACGCCGACCTACCAGAAAAGCCTCTTCTTCCTGCGCGGCGAGGTGTCCTATGTCGGCGCCAACGGCACCAGCGGGAACCTCGCCTTCGGCCACAGCGGCAACGCCACCAGCCAGGGCCGGGTGCTGGCCGAAACCGGCATCGTGTTCTAGCGTCTACGCCATCCGGCCGTTCTACACGGCATCACCGAGGAAGGGGCCGGCCAAGCCGGCCCCTTTCTGCTGTCTGCCGCGGCACAGCCTTCAGCTCCGCTGGCTCCAGCCGGGCACCGGGAAGATCGGCGTCGTCTCGGCATTGGCTTCCGGCAGCACCACCGTCGGCTTGCCGCCGCGGATCTGCAGCACCGCCATGCCGGTATCGACGTTCTGGCCCTTCTCGTTGAAGCGGATCGGACCGCCGACCATGACGCGCTTGGCGATATCGGTGGCGCGCAGCGCCTCGATCAGCGCCTCGGGCCGGCTCGAGCCGGCGCGCTTGTAGGCATCGGCGGCGATCATCACCGCCTCGAAGGAGAAGCCGATGTTGAGATCGAAGGACTGGTCGGGAAACTCCTTGTAGAAGGCGGTCTCCAGCACCTTGGTCAGGTCCTGCCTGGGGTCCATCCAGGCGTTGATGGAGAAATTGTAGTCGGCGTATTTGCCGAGCACCTTGACGAACTGGCGCTCATAGAAGCCGGGCGCGCCGGGGCTGATCACGCCCATCGGCTCGTAGCGCTGCTTCACCATCTCGCGGATCATCAGGATGCCGTCATTGAGGCGGGTGACGGCGAGGTGCAGATCGGCCTTCGCCGCCTTGGCCTGCGCCACTTCGACGGAGAGATCCCTCGCCTGCGGGTCGTAGCTTATCGTGTCGACGATGTGGAACGGCAGCCCGGCCTTGGGCAGCAGCGCGTTCAACCCCTTTTGGAAACCCTGGCCGAAGGTGTCGTTGATGATCATCAGCACGGCGGTCTTGGGCGCAGTATGCGTCGCAGTAAAGAGCTCGCCCATGCGCCTGAGGCTGCCGGAGCCCAGCATGATGCTGGTCGGAAAGTTGCGGAAGACGAATTTGTAGCCCTGCTCGGTGATGGCGGGATCGGCGCCGATATTGATGACGAAGGGCACGCCGTGCTGCTCGCAGACCTGCGCCGCCGCCGCCGTCTGGCCGCTGTCGAAGGCGCCGCTGACGATCTGGGCACCGTCGCGGATCAGCCGCTCCGCCTGGGTGCGCGCGACCTCCGGCTTCGACTCCGTGTCGGCATTGATCAGCTCGACCTCGACCCCCATGTCGCGCACTACTTTGACCGCGACGTCGAAACCGCGCTGGCAGCCCTGGCCGATCAGCGCCTGGAAGCCCGAACGCGGCAGCAGCACGCCGATCTTGAGCGGCGGCAGCGCCGCCCGCGCCCGGCCGCCATGGCCGGAAATCGCCAGTGCGCCGGCGGCAGCGCCGAGCGCGAAATCGCGCCGGCTGATGATCTTTTTCATGCTTCCCTCCCTCGGTGCGGCAGAGCCCCATCGCAGATCTCGACCTAGCAGCCTGTTGCGGTTTCGACGCTTGATCCCCGATCACGTGTCGAAGCCGCAACGCAATCCTTTGAGTTTGCCAGTGTTCCGACACTGACGCTTGAGAATCAAGCGTCAGTGTCGGAACACTGGCACGGGACCGCCGGACGGCGCCCGCGTCGCCGCCAGCTCGCGCCGCAGCACGTAGCGCAGCACCTTGCCGATGGCGTTCTTGGGCAGGACCTCGGCGAACACGACCTCGCGGGGATGCTTGAAGCGCGCGATGCGGTCCTGGAACAGCGCCAGCACCTCCGGCGCGGCGAGCGCGGCATCGCGGCGCACGACGATCGCCACCGGTACCTCGCCCCAGCGCGGGTCGGGCCGCGCCACCACCGCCGCCTCGGCGATGCGGGGATCGGCGAGCAGGATCGCCTCCACCTCGGCGGGATAGATGTTCTCGCCGCCGGAGATGATCACGTCGTTCTTGCGCTCGTCGATCCAGTAGTCGCCGCGCGGGTCGACATGGCCGACATCGCCGGTATGGAACCAGCCGCCGGCGAGCGCGGCGGCGCTGGCCTCGGGATTGCGCCAATAGCCCGCCATCACATTGGGGCCGCGGATCAGGATCTCGCCGCGCTCGCCGCGCGCGACATCCCGCCCCTCGGCGTCGACGACGCGCGCCTCGCAGTGCAGTCCCGGCTTGCCGCAGGATCCCGGCGAAACCAAGGCATCGCCCGCCGTCTGATAGATCGCGACCGGCGCGGTCTCAGTCGAGCCATAGACCTGGATCACCGGCACGCCGCGCGCATGGATCGCCGCGATCAGCGGCTGCGGCACGATGGCGGAGCCGGTGGTGATCGCGCGCAGGCAGGAAAGATCGGTCTCGAGCCACAGCGGGTGCTCGATCAGCGCCGCGAGCTGCGTCGGCACCAGCACGGCGAGGCTCGGCCGTGCCGCGGCGATCGCCGCGAGCGTAGCCGCCGGCTCGAAGCGGCGGTGGAGCGTCACCCGCGCCCCGGCATGGAGCGCCGGCAGCGTCTGGATGTTGAGGCCGCCGACATGGAACATCGGCAGCGTCGTCAGTACATGATCGGCACTGGTGAGATCGTGCATCAGCGTGCTGTTGACCGCGTTCCAGAAGAGCGCGCTCTGGGTCAGGACCGCGCCCTTCGGCCGCCCGGTGGTGCCGGAGGTGTAGACCACCAGCACCGGCGCCTCGTAGCTCGAGGCAGGATCGGCGTCGCGCTCGGGCGCCGCCGGCAGCGCGGCGGCAAGGTCGGTCAGGGCCAGCGCGCGCGCCGCGCCCGACCGCGCCGCGTGCTCGGCGAAATCCTCCTCATAGAGCAGCAGCGCCGGCTCGGCGTCGGCGAGAATGATCCTATGCTCCGGCACGGCAAGCCGCCAGTTGAGCGGCACCAGGATCGCGCCGAGGCGGGCGCAGGCGAAGAGCAGGACGAGGAAAAGCGGGCTGTTGTAGCCGAGATGCGCGACGCGGTCGCCGTTTCCGACGCCAAGCTCGGCCAGCGCGCCGGCCATGCGCCGCATCTGCCGGTCGAGCGCAGCCCAGGAATGATCGGTGTCCTCGAACCGGATCGCCACCCCGTCAGGCGCGATGTCGGCGCGACGCTCGAGCCAGGAAGAGAGATCCATCGACCCCGCTCAGTCGTCGGTTTCGCCGGGCTCGTAGAGCGCCTCGCGCCCGAGCCGGTCGAGACACAGCTCCGCCGTCCAGGGCAGCATGAGCGAGCCGCAGCGGCTGTCGCGATAGAGCCGCTCCAGCGGCAGCGAGCGCAGCATCGCCTGACCGCCGCAGGTGCGGATGGCCAGCCGGCACAGCTCGTTGGCGTTCTCCATGATGGTGTACTGCGCGGCGTAGGCGCGCAGCCGCTCCTCCTTGGCGGGATCGATCCGCGCCTCGGCGATCACGCTCTCGAACAGCGCCCGCGTCTGCTGCAGCCGCACGAACATCTCGGCAACCGCGATCTGCTTGGTCGGATACATCCGCCGCTTCACCGGCATGCCGGGCACCTCGCCGCGCAGATAGCGCACGGTGAAGTCATAGGCCGCCCGGGCGATGCCCATATAGGTCGGCGCCAAGGTCAGGAACATGTGGGGCCAGCGCGACGCCGCCTGAAAATAGAGGCCGGGCGGCATCAGCTCCGCCGTCTCCGGCACCAGCACGTCCTTGAGCAGCAGCGTGCGCGACACCGTCCCACGCATCCCGAGCGGGTCCCAATCGCCGACGACGCTGACGCCCTCGGCCTTGGCGGGCACCGCGAGATAGAGCGTGTCGCGCTGCGACAGCGTCGGCTTCTCCTCGGTGCAGAGCACGCCGTAGTAATCCGCGGCGCCCGACAGCGAGGCGAAAATCTTCTTGCCGTTGAGCAGGTAGCCGCCCTCGACGCGGCGCGCGACGGTGCCGAACGGCGCCTTGCCGGCAGCCGCGGCGCCGCCCTCGGAGAACGGCTGGGCGTAGATCGCGCCGTCGGCGACGACGCGGCGATAATGCTCGGCGCGATGCCGCTCGTGCCGCTCGCGCTGCGCGGCGCTCATCTCGAGATCGTCCGCCAGCGCGCCGGTCCACAGCGTCGAGCAGACATGCATGTTGAAGGTGAGCGCGGTCGAGCCGCAATACCGCCCGAGCTCGGCCGAGACTAGGCAGTATGTGGCGAAATCGGCGCCGAGGCCGCCATGACGCTCGGGCACGCACAGGGCGGTGAGCCCCGCCTCGCGCAGATCGGCGTAGTTCTCGAAGGGGAAGCTCGCCTCGCGGTCGTATTTGTCGGCACGCGGCGCGAAGCGCTCGCGCCCAAGCCTGCCGGCCAGCGCCATCAGCGCCGCCTGCTTCTCGGTAAGGGTCATCGCGGCACCTCGCGCAGGAAGCCCAGCACGGCATCGTTGAAGCGCTGCGGCTGCTCGAGATTGGCGAGGTGGCCGGCATCGGCGATGACGCTGAGCCGCGCCCCGGCGATGCGGCGCGCCATGGCGCGGGCAATATCGGGCGGCGTCAGCCGGTCGTCGGCACCGACCACGATATGCGTCGGCACGCGGATGCGCTCGAGATCGGGGGTGCGCTCGTAGAGGAAGGACGCCTCGATGGTCTTCAGATAGGAGGCGGGATGCAGCGCCGCCATGCTCTCGACCAGGCGGTCGAAGGCGCCGGGCACCGCGCGCGGGCCGACCAGCGAGCGCGCGATCTCGGGGGCGATGTCGGCCGGCGTCTTACCGGCGCGCAGCGGCTCCTGGCGCAGCCGGATGAATTCGCGCCGCTTTTCCGCCGGCATCTGCGCCAGCCCCGGCTGGGTGTCGCACAAGGTGAGCGAGGCCACCCGCCCGGGATGGCGGTCGTGGAAGTCCATGGCGACGCGGCCGCCCATGGAAAGGCCGCAGAGATGCGCGCGCTCGGCGCCGAAATGATCGAGCACGCGCAGGAGATCGCCGCTGAAATCGGCGAAGTCGAGCGGCCCGTCATCATCGTCGCTGCCGCCATAGCCGCGGGCGTCCCAGGCAACGGCGGTGAAATCCGCGGCGAAGACCGGGAGCTGGTCGCGCCAATTGCCGCGATTGCCGCCGATGCCATGCAGGAAGACGAGCAGCGGTCCGCGCCCGTCGACATCGACCGCGATGCGCGGGCGCGGCTCGATCCGGATGGTGCGATGAGCCGCCAAATTGACCGCCTCTCTCCTGCCGTGTCAGCATACTGAAAAGCCCGGGAGGCAACAATGTCGACGGCCCCGATCGAAGCGACTTGGATCCAGTGCTTCCGCCGCGCTTTTGCGCTCAGCGGCATCGGCGAGGGTACCGTGGTCGCCATCCTGTCGGAGACGCGGTCGCGCGCGGTCAATGTGAAGCTCGCCGAACTCGCCCTCCTGGAGATCGGCGCGCGGGCGTTCCACGTCACCATGCCGACGCCGCCGCAGGCCGAGCCGGTGCCGGTCCGCTCGACCGGCGCCTCGCAGGCGCTGCAGCGCAATCCGGCGGCGCTCCGCGCCCTCTGCGCGTGCGACATTATCATCGACTGCACCGTCGAGGGGCTGCTGCACGCCCCGGAAACGCCCGAGCTGCTCGCCGCCGGCGCGCGCATCTTCATGATCAGTAACGAGCATCCGGAGATCCTGGAGCGGCTGATGCCGGATCCGCTGCTGCAGCCGCGCGTCGCCGCGGCGCTCGAGCTGCTGCGCCAGGCGCGCCAGATGCGGGTGACGTCGGACGCCGGGACCGATCTGCGCATCGACGTCGCCGGCGCGCCGGTGCGCGGCAACGCGGGATATCTCGACCCGGCCTCGAAGGTGGCGTATTGGCCGGGCGGCCTGTGCCTGTGCTTTCCCAAGGCAGGAACGGTGAACGGCACACTGGTCATGGCGCCGGGCGACGTCAACCTCACCTTCAAGCGCTACCTCGAGAGCCCGATCCGGCTTACCGTGGCGCAGGATTACGTCACCGCCATCGAGGGCGACGGGCTCGATGCCGCCCTGATGCGCAGCTATATCGGGGCGTGGGGCGAGCGCGACGCCTATGCCGTCTCGCATGTCGGCTGGGGCATGAACCCGCGCGCCCGCTGGGACGCGCTGGCGATGTACGACAAGGCCGACATCAACGGCACCGAGCTCAGGGCGTTTGCCGGCAACTTCCTCTACTCCACCGGCGCCAACGAGACCGCCGGCCGCTTTACCCGCGGGCATTTCGACCTGCCGTTCAGGAACTGCACCATCGCGCTCGACAACCGTATCGTGGTCGAGCGCGGCCGACTGCTGCCGCCGCTGGCCTGACCGTCCGACACGCGGGGCCGGCTGACGCCGGCCGCGAGTCGCGTCGCCGCTCGTTGCGCCATCGCATTCACGGCGACGGCCGCACGCCAAGCGCACCATGCAACCCCCTTCGCCAACACAATTATCAATTGCGAACCTGAGGCAGGGCAGGTAATTCTTTTTGTCGATCACAAGGGGCATTGATTTAGATCAAGCAGAGACGGCCCCAGGGAGGTTATGAAGGCGGCTAGGACATTGCGGCGCCGCTTCGCGAAGGTGGTGTTACGAGATTAGGAGGAGTGGGGGTTATGGACTCGATCTTGTCTTGGCGGGCGGCCAAAGCGGTCGCCGTGGCGCTCGCAACCCTGGCCGCGGCCTTGGCCGCCTCCTCGCCGGCATCGGCGACGCCGGGCTTCGCCCGGCAGACCGGCCTTGCCTGCGAAGCCTGCCACACCGTCTTCCCAGAGCTGACGCCCTTCGGCCGGCTGTTCAAGCTGAATGGCTATGTCTTCAGCAACGTCAAGCAGCTGCAGGACATCAACGAGAAGGACCAGAGCACGCTCGCCATGAACGAGATCGCGCCCATCGGGCTGCAGCTCCAGGCCTCGTTCACGTCGATCGGCCATTCCGTGCCGGACAACGGCACGGGAGTAAACGATCTGGCGCAAAAGAACTCGGTCGAATTTCCGCAGGCGCTCAGCCTCTTCTATACCGGCAAGATTTCCGACAATCTCGGCGCCTTCCTGCAGGTGACGTGGAATCCCACCTCCAACTCCATCGGCATCGACAATTCCGATCTGCGCTTCGCGGATCACGCCTCGGTCCCGGCAATCGGCGCCAGCGACTTCATCTACGGCGTCACCCTCAACAACAACCCGACCTCGCAGGACGTGTGGAACAGCTCGCCCGCTTGGACCTATCCCTACATCCTCTCCAATATCATGGTGTCGCGGATTGCCTCGGCCCTGATCGACGGCCAGCTTGCCCAATCCTCGGCCGGCCTCGGCGGCTACGTCTGGGCCTACAACCACCTCTATCTTGAGTTCAGCGGCTATCACTCGGCGGTCACGGGGTTCAGCAACCACTACACCAGCGGTCCGGAGCTCGACAGCACCTACAGCGGCACCCGAATCGACGGCCTCGCACCCTATTGGCGCGCCGCCTGGGAACAGGATTGGAGCCGCAACTCGCTGATGTTCGGCACCTACGGCATGCAGGCCAACACCCATACCCAAGGCATCGGCTTCCAGGGACCGACCAACTCCTTCACCGACGTCGCCATCGACTCCCAGTACCAGTATATCGGCGACAACAACATCTTGTCGGCCTATGCCACATGGATCCATGAGGACCGCACCTTCAACGCGGTTACGACCAGCAATCCGAGCAATACGCTCAACACGGTTCGCGTCACCGGCAGCTACTTCTACGACCGCAAGATCGGCGGCTCGCTGCAGTACTTCTCGACCACCGGCAGCAGCGACGCCCTGCTCTACGGGGCCGGGACGGTCACCGGCAGCGCCAATGGCAGTCCGGACACGCAAGGCATCATCGCCGAGCTCGATTATCTGCCGTGGCTCAACACCAAGCTCGGTGTACAATACACCGCCTATACCAAGTTCAACGGCGCGTCGACCAATTACGATGGCAGCGGCCGCAACGCATCCGACAACAATACGCTCTACGTCTTCGTCTGGACCGCCTTCTAAGAAGGACGACGCACCCGTGAACGCACATGCATCGGCTCTGGCCATCGCTTGCCTCCTCCTCGCCGCCCCCGCCGCCGCCGCGGCGGAGGCCACCGGCGCCGCGCCCGACCTCGTCCAGCGCGAGTGCTCGACCTGTCACGGCCTGCACGGCATCAGCACGGCGCCGACCTTCCCCAACCTCGCCGCCCAGCCCGCAGCCTATCTCGAGGCGCAGCTCAAGGCGTTCCGCGACCATTCGCGCGCCGATCCGCATGCCCAGGCCTTCATGTGGGGCATGGCGGCACAGCTCACCGACGCCAAGATCAAGGAGATCGCCGAGTATTTCTCCAAGCAGCCGCCCGCGCCCGGCACCTCGGCCGATCCCGCCGAAGTTGCCGCCGGCCGGCAGATCTTCGAGAACGGCATCGACGCGCAGGGCGTGCCCGCCTGCATGGCCTGCCATGGTGACAAGGCGCAGGGCAACGAGGTGTTTCCGCGCCTCGCCGGCCAGCATCGCGGCTATATCGAGAAGCAGCTCGAGGCCTTCGCGTCGAACCTGCGCGAGAACGAGATCATGCATCAGAACGCGACCAAGCTGACCGCGCGGCAGATCAGCGATGTCGCGGCGTTCCTGAGCTCGATGTAGCTGGCTCAGGGCGCCGCGGCTGGCGTCGCGGCGGGAAACATGGTTCAGTCGCCGGCATGAGATACGTCCTCGCCGCGCTCTGCTGCCTCGTCGCGCTGGCGTCCAGGGCGCAGGCGGCGGGCGCTTGCGACCCATGGCTGCGCAAGACGGTGCGCGCCACCGGCGCCTATCTGCCCGCGGAAGAAGCCTACTCCCGGCCCTTCGTCTTCGCCCTGAACCTCGATTGCAACGGCAAACAGGAACGCGTCACGGTGCAGCGGCCGACCGGCAACCTGCCGGTGTGCCAGAGCGGCCGGCCGGTCGAGGTGGTCGGCAAGCTGACCTGGAGCAAATCGCTCTTCGACAGCCATTACGAGATCAACGACCCCGCCCAGGTCACTTGCCGCTGAGCGCGGGACCGCGGCCGGCACCCGCCCTCCGGCCTTGATCCAGATCAATGCCCGCGCCGCCTATTGATCGGACGATCGATCCGACCGATGGAAGACGGAGGGTTCGCCCATGACCGAGACCCTGAACTGGCCGCGCAAGGCGCGCGCCTCCATGGCCCGGTTGCCGGATTGGATCCGGCTCGCGCTCCAAGGCTGGCGCGAGCACGGCCGGCTGCGCCGTGAACTGGAGGGGCTGCGCCAGAACGACGAGCTGGAGCGCACGCTGGCCGATACCGGGCTCTCCCAGAGCGACGTGCCGCGGCTGATGCACGCGCATCCGCGCACGCCGCAGCAGCTCGCCGACATGATGCGGCGGCTGGGCATCAGGCGCGGCCAGCTGCCGCACGACGCGCAAACTGCCGGGCGCCTGCGGGCGATCGAATGGCGGTGCGGCGACTGCGCCACCTGGCGCCAATGCCGGGCCTGGCTTGCCTCCGGCGAGGCGACCGAGGAGTACCGCGCGTTCTGTCCCAATGCCGCGGCATTCGACGAGCTGCGCCGGGCGGAGGCCGCCGTCGCGGACGAGACGCTCCCGGAATCGTCCGGCGTCGTCGCCGAGTTCCCGCCCGTTCGAGGCCAGGCCCGCGGGCGTTAGGAGCCGCGCCTGCGCGGAGCCCGTTTTTCCGGCGTCGGGAGATTCGTCCAGCCGCCAGCGACGACGCTTCGCGTCGCGCCTTGACCCCTGCTCCGCGCGCGGCCCATGCTCGCGCCGAACGACCGGCCGACGATGATCGCCGCGGTTGCCGAGGCGCGCGGGCATGGAGAAAGACATTCTGCCGAGACTGGAGCGGCGCCTGGGAAGGCTGCACGCGCGACAGCGGCTCGGCATGGAGAGCGATCATGAAGCGCGCATCTTCGGCCAGGGCCTCAACTTCTTTCACATCGAGAACTGGTACTCGCTTCATGCGCTCATCCGCACCGCGCTGAAGCTGAGCGGGCTCTATCGCCGCGGGCGCCGCAATGCCGAGCGCCCCGTCATCCGCCACCACGAGGCAAGGTTCGCGAACCTGCCGCCGCGGTTCGACGGCCTCACCATCCTTCACCTCAGCGACCTGCATGTCGACATGAACGAGGTCGCCATGCGGCGTGTGGCGGAGCTCGTCGACGGCCTCGGCTACGACCTCTGCGTCCTCACCGGCGATTATCGCGGCGCGACATACGGGGATTTCGAGGCGACGCTGGACGGCATCGCGCGCCTGCGCACGCGGCTGCGCGGACCGGTCTATGGCGTGCTCGGGAACCACGACACGATCCGGCTGATCCCCGGCATTGAGGCCATGGGGATCCGCATGCTGCTGAACGAGTGCGAGCCGATCACGCGCGGCGACCAGCGCATTCACCTGGCCGGAATCGACGATGCGCATTACTTCAGGGTCGACAACATCGAGAAGGCCGGCTCGGAGATACCGGAGGGCGAATTCTCGATCCTGCTGTCGCATACGCCGGAAATCTATCGCCAGGCCGCTCACGCCGGTTTCGATCTGCTGCTGAGCGGGCACACCCACGGTGGACAGATCTGTCTGCCGGGATCGATCCCGATCACGCTCGACTCGGTGCTGCCTCGGCGCATGGGAGCGGGCGCCTGGCGCTATCACCGGATGGTCGGCTACACCTCGGTGGGCGCTGGATCGAGCATCGTCCCGGTTCGCCTCAACTGTCCGCCGGAGATAACCCTGCACCATCTCCGGCGCGGTTGATCGGTCAGTAGGGCTCGTCGCGCAGGTGCATCCGATAGAGAATTCGCGACAGAACGATCTCGCCGATGAAAAAGGCGGCGACCGCCAGCACGATGTCCGGCGCCGTCAAGGACAGCGCTTGGCGGCAGGCCAGCAGCGGCAGCAGCGATTCCGGCAGCTGGTCGAGCCCGACCGCCCGACTGCTCGGCGCGAGCGCGAGGCGGCGCTTGACGAAGCTGGAGCAGAGATCCCCCGCCATCGCCGCCGCCGCCGCGACGGCGCCCGTCGCGGGATCGAGCCCGAGCAGCGGCGCGCCCGCGGCGGTGACGAGGACCGAAACCAGCACGCCGCGCACCGTCTTCGAGGACCCCAAGAGCGGCCGCCGATCGAAGAACCGGAGGCCGCCATCGAGCGGCGCGGCGAGACGTTGGCCGAGCACCTTCTTGGCGACGACCGGCGCGCCATTGGCCAGGGTCAGCAGGACGAGCGAGCGCAGGATCGACAGGACATGCATCGCCGCAGCTTATATCGGGCTGCGGCGAGCGTCATCCCGGTCGCCGGCTAGACTCCGAGATGGCGGTGCAGCGCCTCGGGCCGGCTGCGCACCGCGTGCGCCGACATCTCCTCGACGATGTGGCCGTTGTTGATGATGTAGATGCGGGAGGCGAGGCTCATCGCGGCGGAGACGTTCTGCTCCACCACCACGATCGTCTGGCCCGCCTCGGCGAGCGCGCGGCAGGTGGCGAGCAGGTCGCGCACGATGATCGGCGCCAGCCCCTCGAACGGCTCGTCGAGCAGCACGATCTTGGGCTCGCGGACCAGTGCCCGCGCGATCGCCAGCATCTGCTGCTCGCCGCCGGATAGATCGGTGCCGCGGCTGCGACGGCGCTCCCGGAGACGCGGAAACATCGACCAGATCCGCTCCAGCGGCCAGCGCGACGTCGCGGTGAGACCGGCGAGCACCAGATTTTCCTCGACGCTGAGGCTGCCGAAGATGCGCCGTTCCTCCGGCACCAGTTGCAGCCCGAGCGCGGCGATGGCATGCGGCGGCAGGGTCTCGATCGGCGTGCCGTCGAGCACGATCCGCCCCGACCGCGGGCGCACCACGCCCATCAGGCTCTTCAGCGTCGTGCTCTTGCCGGCGCCGTTGCGGCCGAGCAGCGCCACCACCTCGTTCTTCCCCACGCGCAGCGACACGTCGAACAGGATGTGGCTGTCGCCGTAGTAGCTGTTGATGCCCTCGACCTCGAGCAGCGCGCTCATGCCGCCGCGACCCCGCCCAGATAGGCTTCCTGCACGAGGCCGTTGCGCTGGATCTCCGCCGGCGTTCCCTCGGCGAGCAGCGTGCCCTCATGCAGCACGGTGATGCGCTCCGCCAGCTCGAATATCGCATCCATGTCGTGATCGACCACCACCAGCGTGCGGCCGCGGCGGATGTTCTTAAGCAGCTGCACGGTTTCCACCCGCTCCTGCGGACTCATGCCGGCAAGCGGTTCGTCGAGCAGCAGCAGCGACGGCGAGGAGGCCAGCGCCAATGCGATCTCCAGCCGCCGCTTCTCGCCATAGGCGAGTTCGGCCACCGGCAGGTCGGCGCGCGCGGCGAGACCGACGAGCGCGAGCGTGCTCTCGACCTGGGTCTCGAGCCCGGGCACCCGGTCCATGCGTCGCAGCAGGTCGAGCGAGAAGATGCCGCGCCGCTCGGCGAGCGCGGCGATGACCACGTTCTGCCGCAGCGTCAGGCGGCTGAAGAGCTGGTTGACCTGGTAGCTCTTGGTCAGCCCGAGCTGGCACACCGCGGCGACGTCCATGCCGGTGATGTCGCGGCCCTGGAAGATGATCCGCCCGGACGACGGCGGCATCTCGCAGGTAAGCATCTTGAAGAAGGTGCTCTTGCCGGCGCCGTTGGGACCGATGATGCCGCGCAGCTCGCCGGGCTCTACAGCAAAGTTGATATTGCGGTTGGCAATCAGCCCGCCGAACGACTTGGTCAGTCCGCGCGCCTCCAGCACCGGGCCCGAGAACGACGTGTCCTGACGGCGGCGCGACGGCCCGACGCTGGCCAGCGACGGCGCCGCCGGCGCAGGCGCCGCTTCGGACGCGGCGCGACGCGAGCGCGTGACGAGGCGGGCGATGATATCCTGCAGCCCGCCGATCAGGCCGCGGCGCAGGAAGCAGACCAGTAGGACGAACACCACGCCGAGCACCAGCTTCCAGGCGGCGCCGAGCCCTACCACCTCCTGCAGGAAGTCGCGCAGATAGAGCCACACCACGGCGCCGACCAGCGGCCCAAAGAGCGTGCCGATGCCGCCGATCGCGGTCTGCATCACGAGCTGACCGGAGGTGTCGAAGGTGAAGGCATCGGGCGGCATGAAGCCTTGCAGGACGCCGAGGAGCCCGCCGGCGAGCCCGGCATAGGCGGCGGCGATGACGAAGGCGGTGAGCTTGTAGAGGCCAACCGCATGGCCGACCGCCTGCGCGCGCAGCGGGTTGTCGCGGATCGCGCTGAAGATGGCGCCGACCGGCGAGCGCACGATGCGCAGCGCGATCGCGAGGCCGATGAAGTAGCACACCGCCAGAAAGCCGTACATCGACCAGCCGTTGGTGACGTGGTAGGTGAAGCTGCCGAAGGTGAAGCTCGGCGTCGGCACGCCGGGCAGGCCGTTCTCGCCGCCGGTCCAGGCCGAAAGCGGCGAATTCTCGATGAAGAAGAAGGTTTCGGCGATCGCCACGGTGATCATCGCGAAGTAGATGCCGGTGCGCCGGAGCGCGATCACCCCCACCAGGACGCCGGCGACGGCCGCGCCCACCATGCCGACGAGCAGCGCCAGCAGCACGTTCGACATGAGATTGTTGGTCAGCAGATAGGCTGCGATGAAGCCGCCGGTGCCGTAGAAGGCCGACTGGCCGAAAGAGAGCAGGCCGGTATAGCCGAAGACGATGTCGAAGCCGATGCCGAAGAGGCCCCAGACCAGGATCTGGTTGATCGTGCCGGGTGAGAAGCCGAAATAAGGCAGCACGAAGGGCACAGCGACGAGACCGAGCGCGGTCAACCCCTCGACCAGCAGCGGACGGCGAGCCAGCATCAGCGCGACCCGCTCACGCGCGGCCTCGCAGGCCGAGCAGCCCCTCCGGCCGCAGCAGCAGCACCAGCGTCATCACCACGAACAGCATGACCTCCGAATAGCTTGGATCCACCATCGAGGTGAGGCTGAGGATTTCGCCGGCGATCAGCCCGCCGAGGATCGCCCCCGGGAACGAGCCCACGCCGCCGATGACGACGACGACGAAGGTCTGCACCAGGATGCCGTCGCCCATGTCGGGAGTCAGCGACACCACCGGCGCGTTGACGATCCCGGCGAAGCCCGCCGCCATGGCACCGATGCCGAACACCAGCATGAACACACGGTAGATGTTGATGCCAAGCATGTCGACCATGCCGGAATCCTCGATCCCCGCCCGCACCATCATGCCGAGCCGGGTGCGGTAAAGAACGACATAAAGCACCGCCAGCGCCGCCGCCGCAATCGCCAGCACGACGATGCGGTAGGTCGGATAGATCATAAAGCCCAGCGACGTCACGCCGGCGGCCCAGGACGGCGCCGGGACGGTCAGCGACAGGCTGCCGAAGGCAAGGCGCACCAGCTCGACGATGACGATGCCGATGCCGAAGGTGACCAGCAGCTGGTCCTCCGGCGGCCGGTTGTAGAAGTGGCGGACGACCACCAGCTCGACGAGGCCGCCGACCACCACCAGGAACAGCGCGCCGGCGATCACGGCAATGGCGTAGGAGCCGGTGGCCTGGAAGGCGACGTAGCCGGCATAGCCGCCGAGCATGAACATCGCGCCATGGGCGAGGTTCAGCACGCCGAGCGTGCCGTAGATAATGGTCAGCCCCGCGCTGATCAGCGCCAGCAGCGCGCCCAGCGCCAGCCCGTTGAAGAGCTGTGAGACGAAATTCGACCAGGTGATCACGGGGCGGCTGCCCGGCCCGGAAGGCCGGCGGGGACAGCCCGCCGGCCAAGAGGCGACAACCGGTCAACCATCGCGCGCCTCTCGGCCGGCGGCGGCACCATCGTCAGGTGGACTCGCCGAGCTGGCATCCGAAGGCGTCAGGCTTCTGCATCAGCGGCAGCCCCGGGTCCACTTCGAGGACCTCCCAGAAATCCTCCTTGTTCTTCATGTCGCCCGGCTTCTTTCCACGAACGATGGTCACCGGCCGCACCAGCTGGTGATCGGCTCCCCGCCAATACACCTCGCCGACGATCGAATTGATCTTCCGGCCGGCCTCATAGGACTTGATGACCTCCGGCGGATAGAAGGTGCCGGCATTTTCCACCGCCTCGGCCCACAGGGCGAATTCCATGTAGGCGTTCTCCGCGCCCCATTCCGGACGGTAGCCATATTTCTTCTGGAATTCCTCGACGAACATCTTCGCCAGCGGAAACTTATCCTCCAGGGTCCACCAGAAATCGGTGGCCGCGTAGACGCCCTGCGTGATCTCCGGGCCGACCTCCTTGGCGAGGAAGGGCGTCTGGTAGGGGATCACGAGCTTCATCTTGTCGAGCAGGCCGAATTGCTTGGCTTGCTGGGTCGACAGCACCGCGTCGTGGCCCCAGTTCACGTTGATCAGAAATTCCGCGCCGGAATTGGCGATATTGGTCAGATAGGAGCTGTAATCCGGGGCGCCCAGCGGCGAGACCTGATCGGTCACCGTCGTCCAGCCGCCATTCGCCGTCAGATAGTCGCCCACCGACTTCGTCACGGTGTGACCATAGGTGTAGTCCGGCGTCATGAAGGCGGCTTTGCGATTCTTGCCGAAATTCTTGAGCAGGACCGGGCCGATCGCGGCGGCGGCCGTCTGGCCGTAGAAGCACTGGCGGAAGCCGTAGCGGACGCAATCCTTGCCAGTGGTGTCGTTCGAGCCGGAGATGCCGGCGACGTAGAGCACCTTTTCGCGCTGCGCCAAGTGGTTCAGCGCGACCGCCACCGCGCTCGAGGTCGAGCCGGTCATCAGGACGGCCTTGTTCTCGCTGATGAAGCGCTGCTGCTCCTGCACCGCGGTGTTCGGCTTGGCTTCCGAATCGGCGACGCCGTACTTGACCTGCTTGCCGAGCACGCCCTTCGTCGTCTTGGGGGAGATTTTTTTGATCAGCGGATTGCCGCTGTTGATGTGCTCGACCGCGAGCATGTAGCCCTTGAGCTCGTCCTCGCCCTGGGCGGCGTAGGTTCCCGTGCGCGGCACGGTGATGCCGATGAACACGCTGTCACCGGACGACCCCGCCGGCCAGGTGCCGAGCGGCGGATAGGATTCGGCGGCGCGAGCCACGCGCGGCAGCGCCGCGGCGGCAAGCAGCCCGCCGGCGGTCTTCAGGACGGTGCGACGCGACGACTTGATGGTGCGCGAAGTCATGATTCCTCCCTTTGCCGACGGAGCGATTCTTAACGACGTGCCGGACGGCACGCCCATCGACCCTTGGCCGACCTCGCTCCGATTCGCGGAACAGCCCGGCACGAAGCGCGAGCGTCCTGGGCGGAGGGTAGAGAAGGCGCCGGGGCCGAGGTATTAGACTTTCGTCTAAGCCCGCAGGCGCTAGGCAGCGGGCGGGCAGAGCCCCTATCATGCCCGAGGCTGTTTCGCGTGACGCTTCAAGGGAGAAGGATGGCGCCCGTCCGCCTCGTCATCGCCGACGACCATCCGCTGTTTCGCGACGCACTGCGCCTCGCGGTCGCGCAAGCCGTGGCCGATGCCGAGACCGCCGAGGCGGATTCCTTCGACAGCCTCTGCGCCCGGCTCAAGGCGGCTCCCGATGTGGATCTGGTGCTGCTCGACCTCAACATGCCGGGGATGCGCGGTTTTTCCGGTCTCCTCTACCTGCGCGCCGAGTTCGCCGCGGTGCCGGTGGTGGTGATCTCGGCCAATGAGAAAGCCAGCGTGATGCGCCGCGCGCTCGACCTCGGCGCGGTGGGATACATTCCGAAATCGGCGGCGGCGGGCGAGATCCGCAGCGCGCTGCGCGCTCTGCTGGCGGGCGAGACGTGGCTGCCGGCGGCGCTCCCCCCGCGCGGTCCCGGCAGCGACGGCGATGCCGCCTTGGCGGCGCTGCTCAACCGCCTCACGCCGCAGCAGAGCCGCGTCTTGATGCTGCTGAGCGACGGTCTCCTCAACAAGCAGATCGCGCATGCGATGCAAGTGTCGGAGGCCACTGTCAAGGCGCACGTCTCCGCCATCCTGCAAAAGCTCGGCGTCGACAACCGCACCCAGGCGGTGATCGTCGCGCGCCGCCTGGCCGGCGAAGTGGGCGAGCCTGAGGCGGAGCCTCCCCCCTCCCCCGCCAGCGGACGCCCCGCGGCCGAATAGGCAACGGGCCCTATTCCGCCGCCTGCCGGGCGGCGATGATGCGCGTCGCCAGCGCCCGCAGCGCCGCCGGTTTGATCGGCTTGTTGAGCACGTGAAGCCCCTGCGCCAGCGCAGCCGCCTTGACCGCCTGCGAGCGGTCGGCGGTGATCAGTACCGCCGGAATCTCGGCGCCGAACCGCCGGCGCAGCGCGTCGACGCAGCGCAACCCGTCGGCCTCGGCGTCGAGGTGATAGTCGACGATCATCAGGTCCAGGCCGCCGGCCTCTTTCGCCGCGACCGCGAGCGCCGCGGCGAGCCCGGTTGCCGCCAGGACCCGACAGCCCCATCCCTCGAGCAGCGTCCTCATCCCGTCCAGCACGCTGGGCTCGTTGTCGATGCACAGCATGACGGCACGATCGAGCGCCGGAAGCGCGGGGATCGGGATCGCCCGCTTCTGCCGCGCCGGCGCGGCGCCGAAGCCGCGCGGCAACAGCACGGTGAAGGCGGTGCCGCGGCCGGGGGCGGAGTGGAATCCCACGGGATGGTCCAGCACCCGCGCCATGCGGTCGACGATCGACAGGCCGAGGCCCAGCCCCTGCTCCGCGCCGGGCGGCACGGCAAAGCGCTGGAACTCGCGGAACACCAGCGGCTGTTGATCGGCGGGAATGCCGCTGCCGGTATCATGCACCTCGATCATGACCTGCGCGCCGCGTCGCCGCGCGCCCATGAGAATCTTTCCCGCCGGCGTATAGCGGACCGCGTTCGACAGAAGATTTTGCAGAATGCGGCGCAGCAGTCGCCGGTCGCTGTTGACGGCAAGTCCGGTAGGTACGATGCGCAGGTCGAGCCCCTTGCGCTCGGCGAGCGGCGCGAACTCGACCCGCAGCGCCTCGAACAGGTCGCCGAGCGCCATGTCCTGGCGCTCGGGCAGCAGCCTGCCGGCGTCCAGCCGCGAGATGTCGAGCAGCGCGCCCAGGATCTCCTCCACGGCGCCCAGCGACGTGTCGAGCTTGCGCACCAGGACGCGATCCGCGTCATCGCCGGTCCGCGCCCGCGCCTGCTGCTCCAGCAGACTGGAGACGTAGAGCCGGGCCGCGTTCAGCGGCTGCAGCAGGTCGTGGCTGGCGGCGGCGAGAAAACGCGTCTTGCCGAGATTGGCCTCCTCGGCGGCGACCTTGGCCCGGCTCAGTTCGACATTGAGCGATGTGAGCTCGGCCGTGCGTTCGCGCACACGCTGCTCCAGCGATTCATTGGCCGCCGCCAGCTGGGTCGCCGTCTGGACGTGCTCGGTGACCTCGGAATAGCTGGTGGCGAAACCGCCGCCGGGCATGGGATTGGCGCGGACCTCGAAGACGGCGCCGTTCGGCCGCCGCCACTGAAACGCGCCGCCGCGGGCGCCGACGAAGAGCTCGAGCCGCTCGGCAATGACCTTCTCGACGTCGCCCGGACCATATTCCCCGCGCTCGGCCTTGAAACGCACGATCTCCTCCAGCGTCACACCGACCCGCAGCAGACCCGGCGGCATGTCCAGCAGATCGCGGAACTGGCGGTTCCAGCAGGCAAGCCTGAGCTCGCGGTCGAACACGCTGATGCCCTGGCGCACGTTCTCGAGAGTCGATTGCAGGAGGTCGCGGTTGTACTGGATCGCGGTCGTGGCGTCGTCGAGGAGCTGCATCGCGTCCTCGATGCCGAGATTGCGCCGCTCCAGCGCGAGCGCCATGACGAGGCGCGCCGACGGGGCGCCGATCGCGCTCGCCAGCAGATGCTCGGCGCGGCGCACGAGCTGGAAGTCGGCCTCGACGTCATCCGACCCGTCGCCGTCGCCGAGTGCGCCGAATTCGGCGAAGCTCCGCTGCGCGCGCTCGGCGCCCAGATACCGCGCGACCAGCGAGGCGAGCTCGGAGACGCGGATCGAGCCGCTCCAGGTCCGCGCCGTGAACTGGCCCTGCGCCGCGTCCGCGTCGATGAAGGCGTTGGCCTGGATGCGCTCGATCACCCGCGACGTCGTCAGGCAGGACACGGTCACGAAACATCCGATATTGGCCAGCAGGCTCCAGAAAACGCCGTGGGTGAGCGGATCGAAGCGCAGCCCGAACAATTGCTCCGGCCGCAGCAGGGCGATGCCGAAAGGCCCGTTCTGCAGCAGCGACAGCGGCGCCCAGCCCGAATCCGCCAGCGAGGGCAGCAGCAGCGTATAGGCGCAGACCAGGAATCCGACGACGATGCCGGCCAGCGCGCCCTTGACGTTGGCGCCGTGCCAGACCAGGCCGCCGACCAGCGGCGGGGCGAACTGGGCGATGACGGCAAAGCTCAAGAGACCGATCGAGGCGAGCGCAAGGGAATCGCCGATCAGCAGGTACGAACAATATCCCAGCAGCATGATCGCCACGATCGCGGCGCGGCGGATGCGCAGGACGAGCTTGCCCATGTCGCCACGCCCGGCCAGGCCGAGCTGCCGCCCGTGCAGCACCATCGGCATCACGAGATCGTTGCTGATCATGTTGCTGACCGCCACCGACGCGACGATGACCATCCCGGTCGCGGCGGAGAGCCCGCCGACGAAGGCAAGCAGCGTCAAAATCTCCTGATGCGCCGAGACCGGCAGCGCCAGCACGAACATGTCGCCGTCGACGCCGCTCGGGAAGCGGCTCAGCCCGGCGATCGCGATCGGAACGACAAAGACGTTGATCGCGATCAGGTAGAGCGGAAAGAGCCAAGCAGCCCGATAGAGGTCGCGCTGATCGGTGTTTTCGACCACGATGACGTGGAACTGCCGCGGCAGGCACAGCACCGCGGCCAGCGCCAGCGTAGTCATGGTCACCCAGGTCGCCCCGTCCACGCCGCCGAGGAAGACGCGGCCGAGCGCGGGGTCGGAAGCGACGCGCGCCGCAAGATCGCCGAAGCCGTCGAACATGCCCCAGGTGACGAAGCCGCCCACTGCGAGGAAGGCGAGGAGCTTGACCATGGATTCGAAGGCGATCGCCAGGATCATGCCTTCGTTGTGCTCGGTAGCGTCGATGTGCCGGGTGCCGAACAGGATGGCGAAGAGCGACAGCAGCAGCGCCACCGCCAGCGCCGTGTAGGCCGAGGCCGGCTCGCTCGGGGACGACGACATCGTGACCGCGGGGTAGCTCAGCAGCACGGTGAAGCTGGTGGACACCGCTTTGAGTTGCAGCGCGATATAGGGCAGCGTGCCGAAGGCGGCGATCACCGTGACCGCGGCGGCGAGCATCTGGCTTTTGCCGTAGCGCGCCGCGATGAAGTCGGCGATCGAGGTGATGTTGTGGCTTTTCGAAATGCGGATGACGCGGCGCAGCAGCGGCCAGCCCAGCGCGAACATCAGGATCGGGCCGAGATAGATCGGCAAGAAGTCGTAGCCGGTCTTTGCCGCAAGCCCGACGCTGCCGTAGAAGGTCCAGGAGGTGCAGTAGACGGCGAGCGAGAGCGCGTAGATCACCGGCTTCGCCTTCGGCCGCCCGCGCGCCTTGGCCAGCCGGTCGCCGATAAAGGCGAGCGCGAACAGCAGCCCGACATAGCCGAGCGACAACGCCAGAACGGCCCAGCCGCGAATCATGACGCCCCCGTCTGCCCGAGCGTTTCCGCCGCCGATGATGCAGGATGGGAGCGGTCTTCGTCCAGGATCACCCTGGCCGAGGACAGGTCGCCTTTCCGGCCGAAGCTCTATGAAAACAGCTTCCGACCGAGGATCCCGGCGCCCACGGCCCCCGCCTCAGTCGCCGTCGCTTTTCCGCACCGCCTCGCCCGGTGGGCGCAGCAGGTCGACATGCCGCAGCTGGCCGACGAGGCGGCGCAGCACGTCCTTGCGGTAGGCTGCCACGTCGACGCCGGTGAAATCGTAGAAACCACGGCCGCTGCGCAGCCCGATACGACCCTCGCGCATGTTGCGGTCGACGATCTCCGGCGCGGCGAAGCGTTCGTCGCCCGTCGCCTCGGCGAGATAGCGGCTGGCGTAGTAGAGGATGTCGCCGCCGCCGTAATCGATGAACTCCAGCAGCCCCATGGCGGCATAGCGGAAGCCGATGCCGTAGCGCGTCGCCTTGTCGATGTCCTCGGCGGTGGCGAGCCCCTCCTCGACCAGCCGCGCCGCCTCGTTCATCGCCAGCGCCTGGATGCGCGGCACGATGTAGCCGGGCGCGGCGGCGCAGACCACCGGCACCTTGCCGATGCCTTCGAGCAGCGCCTTGAGCCGCGCGAGCACCGCGGGATCGGTGCGCCGGCCCGGGCTCAGCTCGACCAGCGGAATGATATAGGCCGGGTTGAGCCAATGGGCGTTGAGAAAGCGCTCCGGCGCCGGGACAAGCTCGGCCAGCGCGTCGACGAGCAAGGTGGAGGTGGTCGAGGCGAGTACGGCATCGGCGCGCAGGTGCGGCGCGGCAAAGGCGAAGGCTTCGCGCTTCCATTCCAGCACCTCGGGCACGCCCTCGAAGACGTAATCGGCGCCGGCCAGCGCCGCCGCCGCGGCATCGCGGCCGGCGAAGCCGATGCGGCCGAGGATCGCCGGCATCTCGGTAGCGGGAAAGGCGCCGATCTCGGCCAGCGCCGCGAGCGACGCCTCGATCTCGCCCAGCGCCTCGCGCTCCAGCCGGCGCAGCGCCTCGTCGGTCCGCGGCTTGATGTCGACCAGCGCGACGCGATGGCCGGCATAGGCGAAGACCTGCGCGATGCCGCGGCCCATCCGCCCGGCGCCAAGCGCGGCGATCGCAGGCGGCGGCGCGCTCACGCGATGCCCTCGCCCAGCAGCCGGCGCATGCCGGAGCGGTCGAGCCGGTCGAGGCCGAGCGCCGGCAGCGTGCGCGGACCTCGGGCGAAATCCTCGCCGCAGATGGCCGAGCCGATGGCGAGCAGCCCGCGCGCCACCGGGCAGGGCACGCCCGCCCAATCGGCCAGCGAGACGAGAAAAGCGAGGCCGTAGGCCACGTCCTCGCGCATGTAGCGGTGCCGCGTCAGCTCCAGGCGCTCGCGCCAGTCGCCGCTGCCGACGAGCTTGTCATGGGCGAGATTGCCGTACATCCAGCGATCGCTCTCATAGTGATCGGCGAGCGGGAAATGCGGCGGACCGTAGCCCAGCGCCTCGCGCAGCGCCATGCGCTCGCCGTCGAGCGCGGTGGTGACGCGGCGGATGGCGGGCTGGGTCCCCTCGTTGTGGATGTCCCAATGCGGAAAATGCTCGATCGGCCCGGCATTCATGACAATCAGCGGCGGATGGATGACCGGCCCGGCGTTCATCAGCGCCGCGCTCAGCGCGTCCTCGACGGGCTCGACGGCAGGATAGGCCTCCCGGATCACCGGCAGGGCCGCGGCCGCGAGCCGCGCGGGAAAAACTCCGGTCGGCAGCCGGCTGGCGCGGGTAGTGACGGCGACCTCGCCGGCACCGTGCTTGCGCGTCAGATAAGGCAGCGTGCCGGTCTCGGCGAAGGCGACCTCCGCCCGCGACCCGGCCTCGCGCAGCCCCCGCGCCATGACGTAGCTGCCGAAGCTCCCGGGCGGCAGGAACACGACCTGCCCGTCGCTGAGATGCGCGGCCATTGCCCACGCCAGATCGAGCTGGCCGAAGGCCGGAAGCGGCGCGACGATCAGCTCGGCGCCGGCCAGCGCCTGCGCCAGCGAGGCCGTCGCCAGGCCGAGCCGGACCTCGCGACGGCCGCGATGGTCGCTGAGCAGGAGGGTGCCGGTCTCCAGCACCGGCGCAAAGGCGGCGGCGGCGCGGCGCCACAGCCGCACCTCGTGGCCCTGCTCCGCGAGATCGGCCGCCGCGGCATAGCTGCCGTTTCCCCCACCCAATACCGCGATGCGCATCCCGTCTCGCCTGCCGTGCCGACGCCAGCGGCGGCGATTATGCCGCCCATGCCCGCGATAGACAAACCATGGTCCGCCGCGGCACCGCCGTCGTGGCATGCAGCGAGCGAACTCGATAAGCTGCGCGCCGCATGTCGCCCCCGAGGCGAGGCGGCCGAGAGAAGGAGGAATGATGCGGCACCGAATGGCGGTTGTCCTGATCGCAGGGGCGCTCTGGGCGCTGGCGGCATCGGGCGCGGCTCCTGCCCAGGCGGAGGACAAGGCGGCGCTCATCAAGCAGCGTCAGGGGCTGATGAAGCAGCAGGCAGCCGATCTGAAGGCGATCCAGAACTATGTCTCCGGCGGCACCGACCAGGACACGGCGATTGCCAAGGTGACGGAAATGATGACCCTGCCGCCGCAAATCGTCGCTCTCTTCCCGCCGGGGACCAGCACGGCCGAGTTCCCCGGGGCAACCCACGCAAAGCCCGATATCTGGCAGCAATGGGACCGCTTCAGGGACGTGCCGAGCGTGCTGCTGCGCGCCGAGCAGCGCCTCGCCGAGGCTATCAAGAACGGCAGCAAGCAGGATGTGCTGGACCAGGTCGACGCGGTCGGCCGTAGCGGCTGCGGCGCCTGCCACACTTACTTCCGCGCGCCCCTCGATGACTAGGCGCGACGCGCCGCGCTCTTGGACACCGCTTGAGTTCGACATAGGGAGCTTCTTTAATCAGTCTGGTGTAACGTAGTTGCATCGCCGGGCATGGGTCTGGTGCGCCGCCAAGTGCTGGGGGGTGATCGCCGTGGAAGTGAAACGAGGCATCTGGCGCGAAGGCTGGCGCCTCGCGAGGCCCTACTGGTCCTCCGAGGACAAGGCATGGGCCTGGGGCCTGCTGGCGGCGGTGATCGTACTCAACTTCCTGGCGGTGGCGATCATCGTTCTCCTCAATAAATGGCGGAAGGACGTTTTCGACGCGCTGCAGCACTACGATCAGGCGGAATTCCTCTGGCAGATCGGCGTCTACGCCGTGCTGTCGGTGCTGTCGATCACCTTTCTCGTCTATCAGACCTATCTCGGCCAGATGCTGCAGATCCGCTGGCGGCGCTGGCTCACAAGGCGATACCTGAACGCCTGGCTCGACGAGCGCGCCTATTATCGGCTGCAGGTCAGCGACGCCGGCACCGACAACCCGGACCAGCGCATCGCCGACGACCTCGATCGCTACACCAAGTACTCCATCGCACTCACCGTGGGCACCACCGGCTTCCTCAATGCCAGCATCACGGTGGTGTCGTTCCTCGCCATCCTGGCGACGATCTCGGGATCGATGACGATCCCGCTCGGCCCCTGGGGACAATTCACCGTTCCCGCCTACATGGTCTGGGTGGCGCTGATCTACGCCGTGGGCGGCACCTGGCTCACCTTCAAGATCGGCCGGCCGCTGGTCGGACTCAATTTCAACCAGCAGCGCTATGAGGCGGATTTCCGCTTCAGCCTGGTCCGCCTGCGCGAGAACACCGAAAGCATCGCGATGTATCGCGGCGAGGGCCGCGAGCTCGGCAACTTCACCGCGCGTTTTTCCAGCGTCGTCGATAATTTCTGGTCGATCATGAAGCGGGTCAAGGTGCTGGGCTGGTATACCAGGACCTACGATCAGGTCGCGGTGATCTTTCCCTTCATCGTCGCCGCGCCGATGTTCTTCGCCAAGAAGATGGAGATCGGCGGCCTGATGCAGACCGCCGGCGCGTTCTTCGAATTGCAGGTGGCACTCTCCTACCTGATCAAGAATTACACCGAGATCGCCGAATGGCAGTCGGTCGTCGAGCGCTTGGGCGGCTTCGACCGCCGCGTGCGCGAGATCGCCGCCGCCGCCCGCGCGCCGCAGCAGATCGAGGTCAGCACCACCGGCTCGGGCATCGAGGTGATGGACCTCGAACTCGACCTGCCCGACGGGACGGCACTGTTGCGCAACGTGGGCTTTTCCGTGCCGAGCGGCGAAGCGCTGCTCATCGCCGGCCCCACCGGCACCGGCAAGAGCACCTTGCTGCGCGCCATTGCCGGCATCTGGCCCTACGGCCGCGGCCGCATCCGTCTCGGTCAGGGCACCTGCCTGTTCCTGCCGCAGCGACCTTATCTGCCGCTGGGCACGCTGCGCCACGCCGTGCTCTATCCGCGCGAAGATCTCGCCGTACCCACCGCCAAGATCGCCGCCGTGCTGCGCGAGGTCGGGCTGCCGGAGCTGGTGGAGGAGCTGGATGCCTCGCAGAACTGGGCGCACCGGCTGTCGCTCGGCGAACAGCAGCGGCTGGCCTTCGCCCGCGTGCTGCTGATCCAACCGGCGGTGGTCTTTCTCGACGAGGCCAGTTCGGCACTCGACGAGGCTTGCGAAGCGATGCTCTACCGCCTCCTGCGCGCGGCGCCGTGGCGGCCCACCGTCGTCAGCATCGGCCACCGCAGCACCCTGCGCGCCTTCCATGACACCCTCATGGATCTCGGTGCGCTGTGCAAGCGCCGGGCAAACCTCACCGCCGTCGCCTCGGAGCCGGCTTCCGGCCATTGACCGCGCGCGGCGGCACTCCTACGGTGCCCGCTCGAAGGCGTTTCGGCTCGCGGAGTGGGACGTGACAAGTGATGAAGGCGAAGATGCCCGCACCTATACCGTGCTGGTGAATGACGAGGAGCAATACTCGCTCTGGCTCGCCGACCTGCGCGTTCCCGCCGGCTGGCGTCCGGCCGGCAAGATCGGCACCAAGCAGGAATGCCTCGACCACGTACGTTCGGTCTGGACCGACATGCGACCGCTGAGTCTGCGCCAGGCCACGGAGCAAGCGGCCAAAGATCAGGACTGAGGCATTACGGCCGCGACGCCGAGTCGACGCACCGCGTCCGCTTGCCGCGCTTGAGGAGGGTGGCGCCCAAGCCCGGATCTGCCACCCGACTGCCCCCTCGCCTCGCCCCTCCCGACCACGAAAAGTGATCGGCGACACACCGGATTGCCGGCCGCGCGAGACGGTCCCGCCATGACCGCGGAGCGCCCCGGGAGGCGCCCCTCGCCGCGATCCCGTTGCAAAGCGGCAAAGGCAAGCGTAAACCGTTGCTCCTCCGCCGATTTTCGCCCACTCTGAGGCGCAGCAAGTCGAGGGGATCGGGGGAGTTCAAGGGGTCGATGGACGGCGCATCGCGTTCCACATCCGAGATCGATTGGCAGGTGCTGAGCTCTGCCCAGATGCCGGTGTGGCTCGACCTGCAGACCGGCACCGATCCCCGGTTCTACCTTATCGGCGGCTATCTCAGGATCGCCGGCAGTATCGATTCCGTCATCTTTCGCCGGGCGGTGGCGCTGGTCATGTCGCAGCATGACGCGCTGCGCTTGCGCATCCATCCCGACGAGCCGAAACAGTTCGTGCATCCCGGCGTCGTGCCGCCGGTCGATGTCATCGATCTCTCGGAGAAGGCCGAGCCGGAAGCCGCCTTTCTCGACTACATCGACGCGGCATTCACCCGCGTCTTCGAGGGCGAGAGCGCGCCGCTCTTTCATTTCACGCTGGCCAAGGCGCGCGAGCGCCAGTGGCTGCTGCTCATCCGCTACCACCATCTGATCATCGACGGGTTCGGCATCAGCCTGATGATCCGCGCCGTGGCCGACGCCTATGGCGCCATCCTGCGCGGCGCCGGCACCGACGACATCGCGCTTCTCTCCTATCGTCGCTTCCTCGCCGACGACGCGGCCTATCTGATGTCGACGCGACATGCCCAGGACATCGATTATTGGCGCGAACGGTTCCGCAGCTTGCCCGAGCCGATTTTCCCGCCGCGGCGCGGCGAAGGCGCCTACGCGCCGACGCGTTCCGTGCAGTTCTGGGTGGACTGGCCGCGCTACGTTCAATTCATCGAAGCCTGTCGGGTGCGAGACGCGACGCCGTTTCACGGACTGACCGCGCTGCTGGCCGCGCTGCTGGCGCGGACGGCGCGACGCGACGACATCACCATCGGCGTCCCGATCCTCAATCGACGGACGGTCGATTTCAAGCGCACCATCGGCATGTTCGCCGGGATGATGCCGCTGCGCCTGCGAATCGATACCGCCGGCTCGGTCGACCAGCTGGTCGCCCATATCGGCGACCAGCTGCGCCGCGACTACCGGCATCAGCGTGCGCCGATCCAGGACATTCAGCATGCGCTCGGTCTCGCACGGCTGGGGCGCCGGCAGCTCTTCGACGTGGCGTTGTCCTACGAGAAGAACGATTACGATTTTCCCATCGGGGATGCGCCGTTCCAGCTGATCGGCCTGACCGGCGGCTACGAGCTCAATCCGCTGGCGCTCTATGTCCGCGAGTACCACCGCGACAAGCCGGTGCTGTTCGATTTCACCTACAACGCCCGTCATCTGACGCATGCCGAGGTCGAGGATCTCGCGCGGCGCTTCCATCTGCTGTTCGACGGCTACATCGCCGGCGACGCCACGCCCATCGAGGAGCTGTCGCTGCTGTCGGGGGAGGAGCGGCGGACGATCACCGAGGGGTGGAACGCGACGTCGGCGGCGGTTCCGCAGGGGTGCCTGGGGGAACTGTTTGCGGCGCAGGCGGCGCGGTCTCCCGGGTCGGTTGCGGTGTC